>RDXI01000365.1 GCA_004292795.1 Bacteroidota bacterium
CAACCAATAATGAAAGTCCGTATCTTCGGGTCGTGTGTCCACTACCAAGACATACAGCGTCCTACGGCTGAAAAAATAGCGGTGCGTGGCGTGCATGATTTCCTGCCCGCCAAAGTCGAATATGTGCGCCTTGAACTGTCCATCAAAGCCCTCATGCATCTCGGTTTGTTTCGGGTTCGTGTAGGGGAATGTCCATTGCGAAACGGCAATGCCCCGCGTCATCGATTCTGTAGTTTTCAGTTTGTAGGTTGAGTTCAGTATCTTCTCGCACAGGGTAGTCTTGCCTGCCGCAGGTTCGCCTACCAGCACCATCTTACCCTCGAACACATAATTAGCTTTGTCTATGTTATCCAAGTAAGCTCTTATTTCTTCTAAGCAATTATCATATCTATTTCTTCCTAAAAGTTCTTGAGGGATATTTTGTACGGGATTATTAGTCAAAAATAAATATTGCAAATCAGGTAAATCTATTAAATTACTAATATTTTTAATTTTATTTAAACTTATATCTAAATAAGTTAAATTTTTCAACTCTTTAATAGATGTAATATCTGAAATAGAATTATCAAAAACAATCAGTTTTTTTAGCTGAAATGGAAGTGGTGGTAAACAGCGAATATTATTTCGGTTATCTTTATTTTGACTTTCATATTTTTTCCACTCATTTGCTTCTTCATCAAATTCCATCCATTTATCAGACAATATAAGTGTTTCTAAATGTGTACATTCTTTAAGGACTTGTAGGCAAGGTTCATCGCCCCACAATCCACAATATCCTAAGTCAAGGCGTGGGTTTTTGGTTTTGATGCTTTGGCGTATCAGTTTTTCGGCGGGGTGCATAGAGCGAGAGAGTGAAAGAGTGAATGAGCAAATATAGGCAAGGCAGGAGAAAATACAAAATGCTGTAGCGTGGGCTTTAGCCTGCGCATATCGCTAAGTCTAACCGCAGGCTGAAGCCTACGCTACAGTACAGACTTTGTTTCGGTGTTTTTCAGGCAAGCACAAAAGAGTTGCCAAAACAAGTTCTTTAAATTTCCTTGCCTGCTCGTTTTCTTGTGGGTGCAGTTCTCATTTGGATAAAATAATATTGCAAATAAAATAAATAAGAAGTGCTTATACAACCTGAAAACAAATGTTTTTAGCTGTTGAAACCACTGGAGTGGACAGCAAAGCACGTAAGGGCAAACCATCAGCCTTGCCTTGTACCAACATTCGTATAGGCGGGCAGGCAAGCTTGCCTACCAAAACGCTAAACTGCTGAAAAACAGTGATTTAGTGTAAAGGTCGCATATCAAAAAACGCCCTAAAACCTTGAAAAATAAAGGCTTTAGAGCATTTCGTGTTACAACGCAAAGCCTTTGCTTTGCAATATTTCCATCGTTTTTTTCCATTGCCAATCCACATTTTCGGGGGTAATGTCGCGGTTTTGTGTTTTGACAGCGCGTTTTTTGATGAAATATTGCCCATCAAAAGGCTTTATTTCATTGAGGGGCGCACTCGACAAATAAATGCTCGCCACCGCGCCCTGTACGGCATCGATGAAAATGAAGGGTTTGAAAATGGTTATCAAAAAACGGAAAACGCCTGATACATTGTTCTCAAAATTGGTCTTCACGGGTCCAGGGTGCAAGGAATAGGTCGTAACTTCGCTTTTGCGGGAGGCAAGATATTTTTTTAATCCTACCGTAAATAGGATATTTGCCAACTTTGCATCACAATAGGCTTGAGTATGAGAAGGTTTTTTCGTGTTTTGGAAAAAACGTGCTACCTTGCCTCCCATGTGCGCCATTGATGAAACATTGATAACCCTGCCCTCGCCTGATGCCTCCAAAGCAGGCAAGAGTTTGAGCGTGAGCAACTGATGCGCTACGTGGCTTGCGTACAAAGTATCCTCTATCTCGCCTGTGTAGGTAATGGAGGCGGGATAATATCCTGCGTTGTTGAGCAAAACATCAATTTTTGGATATTTGGCTAATATCTGTTCGGCAACAGTGCTTACCTGCTGAAGGTTGCTCAAATCCATTACCCAAAGTTCACACTTGATAGCAGGATTTTCGGCTTGAATGATTTTTACAGCTTCCTCGCCTTTTTGTTTGTTTCGACAAAGAGCCAAAATATCAAAACCCTGACGCGCCAAATCTTGAGCGGCGGTTAGCCCAATACCCGAATTTGCGCCTGTGATGGCTACAATTTTATTCATAATCAAAAATTATAAAAAGTGTAATAATAATGCAATAGTTGTCAAAAAAAATACTTGGTAGGTAAGTTTTTTGCTTGCCTACCCACCTGCAGGCAAGGCAGGAAGTTTCCGCAAATCTTCTAAAATCTTATTAATTATTTTAAAGACCTCCTCCTCTGAACCTACTTTTTTAGAAATATCATGTTCTTTTCCTTCAAAAGTCTTTAAAATTGACAACTCTTTATGAAAATAAGTAATAATCTCTATTGGAGGATTATTTATATCCCTAAAAAATATCTCATAGGGAGCTTCATTTTTTGAGTTTATTTTCACATCTCTACATTGAATTTCTAATTGAATGAGATACCCCAAATATTTTAAGGTGCTGAAAAATACAGGATATGCATTTGCTTTATTTTTGCTATGAATCCAAAGTTTTGGGAATGGAGAAAATTTTTTCTCATCCTCATATTTCGCCTTTATTCTTTCTGCTAAGTATAGAGGCATTTCCTCAAGCATTTCCCGCACAGCAAGCGCATTTTGCCAATTTGCACCGTTGTTTTCTTGTAAGAGGTTGTAAAATTCTTCGATAGATTCCATATCTAATGAGTTGATATTGAGTGATTTAATAAGTTTTGCATATTGGCGAAGCACACAAATAGCATCAAAATCTTGCGCTTGTTGTAGGCAAGGCATAAGCCAATGTTCGTATAAATTGAACGTATTAGTAGCGTAGGCAGGCAAGATTTTTAAGAGTGGCATTACCTTTTCTTCATCGCCTT
>RDXI01000366.1 GCA_004292795.1 Bacteroidota bacterium
GTGGAATTGATGCGCATTTACATTCATTTGGACGACATGAAGGCGGCGGGGGCGGTGCTTTCTGCCTTGCACAAAGAAGAAATGGAAAAACCCGAAAAACGGGAGTTTTTGTTGATGCGTGGGCATTTTTTCCGCAAACAAAACGACTACCTCGAAGCAGGCAAGAGTCTTGGCTCCGCGCTCAAGATTATGAAACGAGGCGAAAAACGCGCAAGGGTAAACTTCATACAGGGGCAAATCTACCAAAAACTCGAAAAACCTGCCCTTGCCTACAAACACTACAAGCAGACGCTTCGCAATAACCCCGACTTCGAGCTTGCCTTCTATGCCAAACTCGCTATGGCGCAAGTGTCTGACCTTGCTACAGAAGGTGACAGCAAAAAGGTTTATCGTTACTACAAAAAACTGCTTCGAGATAGCAAAAACAAGGATTATCAAGACAAAATCTATTATGAAATGGCTATCTATGCCCTTTCGCAAAAGAACACTAAAGAGGCGTTGGGCTACCTACGCGAGTCGGTGGACGTGAGCAAAAACCCCGCACAAAAGGGCTACTCTTTCCTAAAAATGGCAGAAGTGCATTATCAAATCCAAAAATTTGAATTGGCAAAACAATATTATGACAGCACGCTTGCGTCCTTGCCTAAAGACGTGGAGGGCTACAAGGATATTGAACGCAGACAAAAGATTTTGACCGAATTGGTGGAGCATTTGGTGAAATATCGTATGGAGGATAGCCTGCAAAATCTTGCGCAAATGCCTGAAACAGAACGCCTTGCCTACCTGAACGAAACCCTGACCAAACAAGAAACACAAAAATTGCGCATTGAAGACAGCCTCAAAAGAATAGCAGAAGCAAAGAAGAAAATAGAGGCGCAAAAGGGAACGCTTGATGCCAACGCACCCAAAGAAGGCGCGGGGGGAATTTGGTATTTCTACAATCCGCTTGCAGTGGAAAAAGGGCAACTCGACTTTGTGAAAACTTGGGGCAGACGCGCCCTCGAGGATAATTGGCGAAGGGCAAACAAGCCTTCGAACAGCTCTACGACTGCGCCACAGGAATATGTAGTGCTAAATGCGGAAGAAATACGGAAGCAAGCCGTTCAACAAATTGTAAAGGAAAAAATACAGACCTTGCAGGACAAACTGCCCAAAACGCCTGAAGACATCGAAAAATCCAATGCCATCATCGAGGACGCTTGCTATAACTTAGGCAAGATTTATTACCTGAAATTGAAAGAAAACAACAGTTCCGCCTTCTACTTGCGTGACCTACTTAAGCGTTTTACCAAATCGAAGTTTGAGCCAGAAAGTTTGTATTTGTTGTATCAAATATACAAAGACTCTACGGACAAGTCGGTAGCAAGTGCGTACAAAGATGAACTTTTTGCGCGTTATCCTAACTCTACCTTCACAAAGTTGATAAAAAATCCGAATTATTTGAAAGAATTGGCAG
Source organism: Bacteroidota bacterium (assembly GCA_004292795.1). Classification (GTDB taxonomy): domain Bacteria; phylum Bacteroidota; class Bacteroidia; order Cytophagales; family Microscillaceae; genus RDXI01. The sequence goes on from RDXI01000366.1 coordinate 1,457, forward strand.
AAGGAGAGCGCGAAGTCTTGGCGAGCTATGCGAAGGCGTACAAGCACTATGAGAACTTGCGCTATGCTGATGGATTGGCAGAGGTGGTGCGCATACAACAAAAATACCCGCAAAATGTGATAGAAGACAAATTGCAGTATTTGCGCCTGTTGCTCAATTTCAAGATTAGCCAAGACCAAAAGATATTCAAGGCTGACCTCGTGAATTTCGAAAAAGCCTTTCCTGATAGTGCCATTTTGGAACACGTGAAGTCGGTTATGAAACTGCTATAGTGGGGTAGGCAAGGCTCGAAGCCTTGCCTACTTTTTTGTATCAGGCATTAAAAAAATGTTACGCCCCTTGTCGCACATTTGTTTAGGGTAGCATAGCCCCGTACTTGCGTTAAAATGAGATTAAATGTTTTTTAACAATCCTACAAACATTTTTTTATATCAGATACGCCCCTAACTTTGTAGCAAGAATTATGAAAAGTCTTTGGAAATATATCGCCTCATTAGTGCCTTGTGCCTTGCCTAAGTATCTGTTACTTGGGCTTGTGGTGGTGTTTGCCGAAGATGTCATAGCACACGCGAAAGAGCCTCTCATACTAGAAAGATGGGCAGAGAAGGAGAAAAAAGAAACTGAAAAAGAACTCTCGGAAGATGATGACAATGGACAAGAGGTTGCCTCTGTAGGCAAGTTCAAAAGATGGCGAAACAAACTTACCATTGAGTCTGTTGTTTTCTTACCTACAGATGCTTGCCTGTTTTTTGCTGTAGGCAAGACTGCCACAACCTCCCACATCTCGCCCACCGCTAAAGGCTTCGTTTTTGCACAAAACCCGCTTTATGTATATTTCTGCACTTGGTTGATATGAAAGATTGAATGTTGCTTGTTACACACTTCATTTCACATCTTTCATTCATTCATTTCATTACTAATATAATTTATGGCTTCTATTGATTTTGCACGCAATATGCCTCAAGATGGCATTGCGGGCTTACAACAAAATTGGAAAACAGACCTTTTAGCAGGTTTCATGGTATTTTTGATTGCCTTGCCTTTGTGTTTGGGCATCTCTATAGCGAGTGGCTTTCCTCCCATTGCGGGCGTTTTCACGGCAGTTATTGGTGGCGTGTTGGTTTCCATGATAGGCAGTGCCAAATTAACCATCAAAGGACCTGCGGCAGGTTTGATAGCTATAGCTATAGCTTGCGTAGAAGAATTGGGAACACTTGCCAAACAAAATGGTAATTTTGATGCTATGGCGGGCTACAAAATGACGCTTGCCGTTATCGTGGTGGCAAGTATTTTGCAAGTGCTTTTTGGGTTGATAAAAGCAGGCAAGTTGGGCGATTTGTTCCCTGCCTCTGTGGTGCATGGTATGCTCGCGGCTATCGGCATCATTATCATTGCCAAACAATTCCCTATTTTGTTGGGCGTAAAGGCTACTGTAAAAGAGCCTTTCGAACTCTTGGCGCACATTCCTGTCTTTTTATCTCGTGCCAATCCT
>RDXI01000367.1 GCA_004292795.1 Bacteroidota bacterium
GGGCATACATGGTAGATTACACAAATTTGTGCCAATGCCCTACACCCTAAGGGTTGAACGCTTCGTAAAAGGCTTTTACAAGCTAAAAACACCATTTTAATTCCGAACTTACGTTATGGTAGTTTTTTTTAAGTTTCATCAGACAGATTAAATAATCTCCATTTTTTGCATCAAGAAAGTGGCACTTTTGTTTTGGCAAACGCCCTCGCGGAGCTTGTAGTCAAACACCAATTCATTGTTTATAATCTGCACCTCAAAACATTGATTGCTCAAAATTTCGGGATAGTCGGCAGTCGTGAGGCAGACCTCTATGTCGTGGGTAGCTATCGCGCCATAAGCCCGTTGAGCAATCATTTTTTTGATAACGCCTATCGTCCCGCTTCGTTTGTCGTCTGAGTTTGTGCCTCGCAAGATTTCATCTAACAACACAAAACAAGTTTGCTTTTGTACGGCGGTCATTATCTCCTTCAGGCGTTTCACTTCTGCAAAAAAATACGACTCGCTGTCTTGCAAGGAGTCCGACAAACGCATCGACACCCACACAGGCAAGGGGTGAATGTTCGCCTGCGAAGCGCAAACGGGTGCGCCAATACCCGCCAAGACCATATTCACGCCCAAAGTGCGCAAAAACGTACTTTTGCCCGACATATTCGAGCCTGTGAGAATGATAAATTGATAATCCTTGAAATGCACATCATTTTTTACGCTTGTTTCGGAGGCGAGGAGCGGGTGCGCTACTTGTTCGAAGCGTATTTGGTAATCGTTGTTCAGCGTAGGAAAGGTATAATTCGCGTGGTTGTGGGCAAAGTTGGCGAGGCTTTGCAAGGCTTCTATCTCGCCTATCACGTCAAGCCAAGTGCCGATTTGGGGCGCGTATTGGGCTTTCCAGCGCAAAAGATTGTGCCAAGAACGAATATGATACAACAGCGAGCCATTGAAAAGCAACGCGCCTATGACATTATCTAAGCTATCCAATTCGTGAAAAATGCTCGACAAAGTTCGAACTTGCCTGCTCGCTGTGCCTGTTTGGTAGGTAAGTTGCTTTTGTAAGGCTTGCAGGCGAGAGCTTGTAAAGGCTTCTTGCTCGATGCGTTCTAATATCGTGCTGTATTGTTGCAGGAAAGTTCCTATGTTTTCGGCTTGTTGGGTTTCCTTTTTTATTTTGCCCATTTGCGAAAAAAGCACTGCCAAATTGACCAAAAACATCAAAAACGCCAACCCGCCCCACATGGGTTTTGGGCTGAAATATGCCATAGCGCACAGCCCCCAAAAGACCGCAGGCAAGACGTAGGAAAGCCCCAACACCAACGCAGGAGCAAGTTTTGTGTCAGTTTTCGACCAAGCTATCAATTTTTCATACACCTGTGCCGAGTCTTCGTGTAGCTTGCCGAGTGCTTGTATGGCTTGCCTGCCCGCTATGCGTGGGCGCAGTTCTTGTATGGCTTCTTGGTTTTGCTGTATGGCATCAGTAGGCAAGGTTTGGAGCAGTAAATGCGCTAATTTGGTCTTGCCTATATAGGTCGTAGTACGGTTCAGGTGTTGAAACAAAGAATTTTTGCCCAAAATATCCAAATCGTTTGCGTAGGCGTGGTCTGGCGTGGCATATTCCGCGCCATCTGCAAAGGGCAATTTTTTGTGTTGCAAATAGGCTATTTCGTCCTCATTGATGCGCACAAGGGCGCGTTGTAGGCGCATATTTCCGCCTATAGTGGCGTGTATTTTGATAAGAAGCAAGAACAGCACCGCACACGCGCCCATTGCCCACAAGCCCATCGAGAATTGTTGATAGATATAGGCATACCAACAAACGAAAAAACATACCGCTACTACAAGCCTTGCGAGGCTCATCAAATTGTAGCGTTGGGCGTGTTGGGCGTATTGTTGGCTGTGTTGGGCGTGGAGCGTTTGATATACTTGCATAGTGGCTTTTTTGGGAGCGCAAAGAACGGTATTTTGTGTGAATTATTATGGCTATTTTTAGGGAATTATTATTCCCATTTTGGCACTTCATTATTTGATATAAGTGGTTTTTAGGCTACTATTAGCCCTTTTAACGTTTGGCACAGGCTTTGCAAGTTAAGAGTATTACTATTTCAAAACAAAATATGTATTTCTTTTATACCATCTTATTGCTCATCTTGTGTAGCAACGAGCTACAAGCACAATTTATCAATGGCTATGCCAAAGTTACAACTATCAGTGGTTTAACGCTTACCCTATCCAATGTAGATGAAGCAAGCGACACTTTCGAAAATGGCGAAAGCATTATTTTGATGCAAATGCAAGGAAATGTATTGGGCAATACCACCAATACAGTGAATTTTGGAGATATAGGCTCTATAGGCTCTACAGGCAGATATGAGATTTGTCGAATAGCCTCTATTACAGAAAGTTCGGGTGTTCCCATTACGATTACCCTCCAAGCAAACACACGCTTCACTTATAGCACAGATGCCAACAGTTCTTTGCAAATCATTACTTTTCCCAATTTGGGAACGCCGAACTACACCACTACAGGCAATCTGCAAGCTAGAAATTGGAATGGAAATGTAGGAGGCGTAATTGCTTTTGAAGTTACGGAAACCTTGACATTGGCGCACAATATTTCTGCCAATGGAACGGGTTTTCGTGGTGGCGCAAGGTCTATTGATTACTACCCTGGTGGCACTACTTGCGATGGCAGTTACTATATAACCACCACTAACCATACAAACAATGGCGCAAAGGGCGAAGGTATTTATCGCTCCACGAACATAAATTATGACTATGCACGTGGCAAAATTTTAAATGGTGGAGGCGGTGGCAATGCACTTATCAATGCAGGCGGTGGAGGTGGTGGAAATTTAACTGCAGGCGGTGATGGAGGCAGAGGCTGGAATAGCGGAACGGGTTGTTCCCCTTCAGCAGGCGGTTTAGCGGGTATTTCTTTGTTAGCCA
>RDXI01000368.1 GCA_004292795.1 Bacteroidota bacterium
CAACCCATTGATTTACAATATTTTATATTTAAATCTAATTCCGAACTCACGTAGCTTTTCGTGGTGGTCTTGGTATTGCTTCAGCCACGTCTTTAGCTCTGTTTTGAACTTATGTAGGCAAGACAACCCATAAAAAGCCCTTTACAAGCTATCTATCAGGCTTTGGAGGGTTTTATTTTTTCCATAACAAGCTGTTAGATGGTTTGGTATAGCCAAAGAAAGGCTATTTTGGGCGTTTTCAAAAGCTACTATTTTGTTAATTGCGTCCTCTAACGTAATTTTCTTGTGTTTCATAAAATTGTTTTCTGTGCCTTTCCTCCCATTTTTTACTTCCCAACATTGGAGAGAAGAAATTTTGATAGGTTTGAGATACGTTTGCCCAGTAGTTTTGCAACCCAACCACGCTTCTTCTAACTTGAAAAGATAATGATTTTCTGTAGTAGCATCAATTTGTAGCTTGAATAATATATTTTCATCTTCTTTTAACAAGATTTTTGTTTTTCGAAAATCAGGAAAGTTTTGCAAATTTTGCAGGGCTGTTATTACATCTTTTAGCTCTTGTTTGAAAATAGGTGCGTCTATATCATAGTGAGAAAGTGGGTTCATCAGGGATTGGGTATAAATCCCAATGTTCCGAAATTCTGTAGAATCGACCCCTACACTATCTAAAAAAGCTATAACGGCTTGCAACTTGCCTGCCATTTTTTCAATATCTGTGCCTTCTTTAGTTTTTAAGATAATCCCCTGAAACTTATTGTTCAAAAGTTCTTCAACTGCTTTGCGCAAATAATTGCCTGCTGAAGCATAATCAAAACGTTTTTCGGCTTGCATAGCTTTGCTCAAAGGGCTTTCAGAATTTTGAATAAAAGGCACATCAAAACTGTTCGTAAAATCATCAACATATAGCTCAAAGAACTTCCACTTGTCTTTAGCTTTGTTCTCAAACCACTGCTTCGCCACCCCAAACCAATGCCTATCATACGTAGTCATAAAGATTTGATAATCAGCAAAAAAGGGTGTTGCGCTCTCGGCTATTGCCTTACCTTCAGCATCTCGCTCCACAATCTCTGCTATCTCGCCTGCTTCGTTTGTGCCTTGTATGATTTTGGGTTTCTGGAAAGTGGTAAGAATATCCAACAACGGCAAGCGATTGGACATATCCAAACCCACAAAAATATCATCAAGAAACAACATCTTATAAGTTGTATTTTGCTTGGGGTGTGTGGTGAGTGATGCCAAATAAATAGAAATGGCTATAGCCGAAAGACGCGCTTCATTCAAGACCTCTAAATGGTTTTGCACTTTTACCCCAAAAAGTTCTACCTCTACATCTACCCTATAGAAAGGCTGTATGTAGTCTTTGTAGTCAATCATTGTGCGTTGAGGTTTTAGGGTTACTTTGATACCTTTATCGAAATACTGCAAAATTTCATTAAATATCAAGTTGATTTGTCGGAGTTCTTTTTCCAAACCTTTATCGAAGTCGGTAGCTTCTCGTTTTTTGGCATTGCCTCTTCCTTTGGGGCGATTCAACTGTTTATCATCTTCCAAAAATAGATTGTTTGTAACACTATTCACATGGTTTGCCAAAATACTTTTCACAAGCAAACTCCCAAAAGCAAGCTGAAATTTGTCGCGGTCGCCTATATCGTCTATCAAATGTGTTCTCAACAACTCGCGATACGACAAAAAACCTTTCAGCTCATTTGCCAAGCCTATAAAATTGCCTGCACTCGTAGCGGTATCTTGGTTAGGCTCGCCAAAAACGTGGGTAGCCATCGCGCCTGTTGTCTTGTCTTCGAAGGTTGCTTGTACGCTTACCTGTGAGAGATTGCCGTTGCTTTGTGTAGTGGGTACTTGCAAATGAAGTGCAGGCTTGGGAGAATTAGCAGGATTCGCCGAAGCAAAAAACTGCTTCAAGCCTTCATACAGCGAGCTTTTGCCACTGCCATTTTCGCCATAAATCAGGGCGTTCTTGCCTGCCAACGCCAAAGTGTGTGTGCCATAAAAAGCACGATAGTTCGTAAATTCAAGGGTTGTGATTTTCATACGTATTTTTTAGTGTTTGGATCAGATTCCCCCTTCGGGGGTTAGGGGCTTACAACAACGCACTTTGCACAAGTTGAACAGGCGTAACCGCCCTCATATAATACACCGCTTGGCGCACAGGGTGCGTATCTTGGTGATACTTCACATAGATTTTGCGGATATGAAGCAAAGGCGACTCCGCACTCAGGGCAGGCAAGTCGTAGAGATGACGCATCACCGAAAGCCCACTGTTCGCAAATTCTTCTGCAAAGTACAACTCAAATATCAACGCCTCCGAGATTTGCTCAAAAAACGAAGGCATAAATTGGTCGTACTGATTTTCTAACTTCTGTTGCTTCAAAAACACCAAATACTCCACCAAACGCGCAAACACACCCGCCTCCGCCTCGCCTACGCGCTTCACAGGGATTTTTTCAAAGAAAACTTTGCGCAATTCGCGTGTACCACCTTGTAACTCTGGAAAATTATCTGCAAAACAATACTTGAACAGCTTAGAATTGAAAAAACAAGTTAAATATTGCAAATCCTTGCCTGTCATAATATACGCTTTATCATTGCAATAAAAATGCTCTTTTTCATCATAGACAAAAGGCATATATTTAGTCATATTTGGATATATCATTTTTGGCATACTAAATTCTGCCTCATACGCACAACTTCGCATATTAGTCCAATGCACGCCTTTATCAGTTCTTTTTTGTAATACAGGCTCATCTCTTTTTAAATGTTCATATACAGCAGGAAAGTCTTGCTCAACATCAATGCGATTGATACGAAAGCGTTTTTTCTTGTTGGTAGCTTCCAAACGGTTTACTTGTATCCATTCTCCATTCAAAAAAATGCGTTTGTTGTCAAAGTCAGCGTGTTTTTCACTCTCAAGTTCT
>RDXI01000057.1 GCA_004292795.1 Bacteroidota bacterium
TTTTCTTTTCTTTAGTGCGTCAAAAACAATAAAAACAAGCCCAATTTACCTGTAAATTCTGTTAATCCTGTCTAAAATTCCTTAGCTTAACAGCATTGGGTTCTTACCCCTCCACCCTTCTCCCTTTCCACCCCTCAACCCTTCCCCCCTTTTGCAGTAGTAAAGTTTTTTGCATACCTTTGCGCTTTACTGTTTGCGTATGAAAATCAACAAAATACTCATAGCCAATCGTGGCGAAATAGCCTTGCGCGTGATGCGTTCAGCCCGCGAAATGGGCATCAAAACGGTAGCCGTTTTTAGCGAAGCAGACCGAATCGCGCCCTTTGTGCGCTATGCTGATGAGGCAGTTTGCATTGGCGCGCCTCCCTCTTCAGAGTCTTACCTAAAAATGGACACTATCATAGCCGTAGCCAAAGAACGAGGTGCAGACGCTATACACCCTGGGTATGGTTTTTTGTCTGAAAATGCCGTTTTTGCACGCAAAGTACAAGAAGCAGGTTTAATTTTTATAGGACCCTCGCCTGAGTCTATCGTGGTCATGGGCAGTAAGCTTGGCGCGAAAGAGGCGGCAGGCAAGTACAATATCCCTATGGTGCCAGGTACACCAAGTGCCATAACTGACATACCATCTGCCAAAAAACGCGCTGAAGAAATAGGCTATCCTGTGCTTATCAAAGCAAGTGCAGGCGGAGGCGGAAAAGGTATGCGCGTAGTGGAAAATACAGAAGAATTTGAGGAACAAATGGACAGGGCTATCAGTGAGGCGGTTTCGGCTTTTGGTGATGGCGCGGTTTTTATCGAAAAATACATAGGCTCGCCTAAACACATAGAAATACAAGTATTGGGCGACCAACATGGCAATGTGGTATATTTGTTTGAGCGCGAATGTTCCGTACAACGCAGGCATCAGAAATTGATAGAAGAAGCTCCCTCGCCTGTCGTAAGCCCCGAAATGCGCAAAGCTATGGGCGAATGTGCGGTGATGGTGGCAAAGTCTTGTAATTATTATGGCGCGGGAACGGTAGAGTTTATTGTTGATGAAGCCTTGAATTTTTACTTCCTCGAAATGAATACGCGCCTGCAAGTAGAACACCCTGTAACGGAACTTATCACAGGCATTGATTTGGTAAAGGAACAAATCCGTGTGGCACAAGGCGAGGCGCTTTCGTTCAAACAAGAAGATTTGCAAATACATGGACACGCTATCGAAATTCGAGTGTGTGCCGAAGACCCGCGCAACAATTTCTTGCCCGACATAGGCAAGCTCCTTACCTACCAAATACCCAAAGGCGTAGGAATCCGTGTAGATGATGGCGTGGAAGAGGGAATGACTATTCCGATTTATTATGACCCGATGCTCGCCAAACTTATCACACACGGCAAAGACAGGCAAGACGAGCAGTTTGTTTCAGGCAAGTTTGATACGAATTTTATCAAAAATTACTTCTCGCCTGAAATGCTCTCGCCTGCTGAATACGCCAACGAAGCAGAGATTTCGGCTATGCTTGCCTCCCTTCTTTGGGAAAACAAAGCCCAAACGCAAACCGCCTCCCAAACTGCCACTGCCACCGCACAGGCGAGCAAATGGAGAAAAAATAGATTGTAAATGAGGCAGGGACGTTTCTCGAAGCGTCCCTATTTTTATACCAACCTAAGTCCAAACACACTACAAACAGTTCTAAACCAATAAATGTTGTTTGTGTAAGTCGTAACGAATATAAAGTGCAAAATCTAAATAGCCAAAAAACAACTTTCGCTTTTGCACAAACTATTGCGCCAAGTCGTTTGCAAAATCCTTTGAAAAGGGCGTATTTTGCCAAAAAAAGCAAAGAGAATACAGATGCAAAACAAATCTACCTTTCAACAACTCATGAGCGTGTCCGTTTGGGTGGCGGCACTTGGTTACTTTGTCGATATTTACGACCTCATTTTATTTAGTGTAGTGCGCATACAAAGTTTGGAAAGCATAGGCATCACAGGCAAGCAATTAAGCAGTGAAGGTATGTTGCCTTTGCATACGCAAATGTTGGGTATGTTGGTAGGCGGTTTGTTGTGGGGCATTTTGGGCGACAAAAAGGGCAGACTTTCGGTCTTGTTTGGTTCTATTTTGCTGTATTCTCTTGCCAATATTGCGAATGGTTTTGTTACTAATTTGACACAATACGCCATTTTGCGCTTCATTGCAGGAGTAGGGTTGGCAGGCGAGCTTGGCGCGGGTATTACGCTTGTAGCCGAGATTTTGCCCAAAGAAGTACGCGGTTATGGCACTTCATTGGTCGGGGCAGTGGGTATGTTGGGCGCAGTATTGGCGTACATCATTTCCACGCTGTTCGATTGGCGCACTTGTTATTTTATTGGCGGAGGGTTAGGTTTGATGCTGTTGGTCTTGCGTGTGAGCGTGTTCGAGTCGGGTATGTTCCAACATACACAAAAAGCAGACGTACAGCGGGGCAATTTCTTGATGCTCTTTAGTTCGTTTGCACGTTTTCGAAAATACCTTGCCTGCATACTGATAGGCTTGCCTACGTGGTTTGTGATAGGTTTGTTGGTAACCCTCGCGCCTGAATTTAGCCAAGAGTTGGGCTTTCCTACCAAAGCGAAGGCAGGTATGGCAATAATGTTTGCCTACATTGGCATTTCGTTAGGCGATTTGGCTACGGGCTTGCTTAGTCAGTGGTTGCGGAGTCGTAGGAAAGTAGTGCTTTTGTGTGTGATTGGAGCATCTTTAGCGATTGCGTTGTACCTGCTCGCGCCTATCAAAACAATGGAGTTTTTTTATTTCAACTGTTTTTTGTTGGGCTTTTCTATGGGCTATTGGGCTTTGTTCGTAACCATCGCGGCAGAACAATTTGGCACAAACCTTCGCGCCACTATAGCCACTACCGCGCCTAATTTTGTGCGTGGGGCGTTGCCTCTCATTTTGCTTGCCTACGAATGGGGAAAGCCTGTGTATGGTATGGTCGTAAGTGCTATGTTAGTGGGTTCTGTAGTTATGGGCATTACGCTTCTCGCCCTTGCCTTCCTCGAAGAAACTTTTTCAAAAGATTTGAATTATCACGAAGAGCAGTAAACCACCCAAAGAATCTGCGCCTTCGTTTAGTTTCATTTGCAGTTGAGTTGCCCTTTTTTCAACAAGTTGTGGACGCTTCGCTCCTTGCCTTTGTACTTCTTCATAAGCGAGTCCAACGATTGGGCGTAGGCTTCCATGTGTTGGTTCGATGCGTCCATTTGCGCATTGAGTTCTTCGGTGGGCAGTTGCCCCTTTGCCTTGTATTCCGCCATTTTTTGGGCAATTTCAAGCTGTACGTTTTGCCCTTTGCAATAATGAGCCACTACTTTAGATACATCTTGGCGCATAGAGTCGTTGCCACTTTGCATCATGGGCATATCATCACAAGAGGCGAGCAGGCAAGCTAATAAAATGAAATAACGCATATTTTTGCAGGGAGTAGGTAAGATTTTTTAGTCACACTTTTTAGCTTTGCGCAAAAACTGCCACCTGACAAACAAGCCAAACAACATCAAGAACACGCCAAAAATGCCTAAGAAAATTTGGGCGAAATTGCGTTCCCAAAAGGCATTGATGCGGGCTTCGCGGGGGTTATTTTTGTTATAAATCACTTCCACTTCTTGCCCAATGACGTAGGGAAACAAATCTTTATTTTGTTCGAGTTCGCTCAAAAACCTATATTCTTTGCCGTCTGGCGTTTTGAAAACTACCCACGGAGAGCGATAAATGGCATTTGCATCAATCTGAAAAACCGTACCCTTCGCTGTCGCGCCATTCGCGTCTAACTCTTGGAGTTGGAGCAGGAAAGAAAACCCATAAATGGCTATGATAGTGCCAAAAATGGAGAGGACAAAGCCCACGTAAGAGGCATTTCTGTAAGCATTCATAAGCGATAGAGAAGGTTAGGTAAAACAAATGTATGTATTTTTTTTGAATTATGCGAGCTTTGGAGGCTTCGAAGCGTAGTTTTTCAAAAAAAAACTGTACTTTTGAATATGCAACTCATGGATTTTGTACGCCTCTTAGAAGGCAAGTCAAACGAAGAACGTCATCAATGCGTGTGCGATATTTTGCGCGATTGGGGCGTTCCGTACCAACTGCACCTCTACGACACAGGCAAGAACATTTATTACAAACCCGAAACAGCCTTGCCTCACGTGGCGATAGGCTCGCACTTCGATGTCGTTCCCTTTTCGGCAGGGGCGAATGACAACGCTTCAGCTATAGCTGTCGCGCTTTATGTGTTGAAGCAAAGCCTTACGCACAAGTTCGACCATTTCTCGGTGGCGTTCTTTTGCTTCGACGAAGAAGAGTCTTGGCTACAAGGCTCGAAGGCTTACGTTGATGCCTTTGGTGTGCAGGATTTGCGAGGCATTTACAACCTCGAATTAGTAGGGCAGGGCGATAAATTCGCGTTGTGGTCATTGAACCCTACGAACAAAGGCGTTTTTTTAGAAACTTTTGAAAAAACAGCCCAAGAGCGCGGTATCGTGTCGTTTCGCTTCGACCAAATCGTAACGAACTTAGCCGACCATTTGAGTTTCCGCGAGGCGGGCTTGCCTGCTGAAAATGCGTTCACGATTACGTGCATTTCAGACCAAGATTTGGCGGTGGCAGGCGAGTATTACATGGCGCAAGCCCAAAACAGGAGCTTGGAAGACCTTTTCAGGATTTTGCAGAAAGCCCCGCTTTTCCAACATTATCATCAGCCAACTGACCTAAGCACGCACCTTTCCGAAACTTGCCTACAAATGACTGCCCAAACGCTCTGGCAAACGTTGTTGAATTTGGATAAATAAAATGTACTGTAGCATAGGCTTCAGCCTGCGTACTACCACAGCGCAGGCTAAAGCCTACGCTACAGTGGTTTTAAATAGGCACTTTTAGCAAAGTTCTTTGTGTTAATTCCACAAAATAAAATATATTTGCAACATGACTCCGTTTGCCGCCAATGACGACTACTACCGCCTTTGTTACTTATAAGCGTTTGAACCTTGCCTATCGTATAGGCGGGGGCATTGTGTGGGTATTGGCGTTGTTGGCATTGGGCTATTATGGCGAAAAAGCCTCGCCTGCCCTGCTCGCGTTGCTGTGGGCAATGTGGGCAATGAGTGGCGTTTCTTTGGTCGTTTCGTTTTTTTGGGGCTTTGAGAAATTCAAAAAATATGTAGAAAATCTCGAAGAAGAAAAAAAATCTTTGACCGAAAAGGCAGAACAACTACAAGCCCTTGAAGAAGAAACGCGCCAAACTTTCGAACAAATACAACAAGAACTCGAAGCCAAAGAAAAAAACTTAGCCATAGACCGACAACTGCTGGACGAAAAAACCGAGCAGATACAAGCTATGGAGGAGGAAACGCGCCAAACCTTCGAGCAAATACAAATTGCCCAAGAGATTTTGGAGCAAAGCGAACAGGCTTTGCGAGGGCGCATGGAAGCTATCAACCGTACTATGTGCGTCTGTGAGTTCAACCTCGATGGCATCATTGTAGAGGCAAACTCGATGATGTTGCAAATCCTGAAATACACCCACGAGGAGTTGGTAGGCAAGCATTTCAAGCATTTTATAGACACGAACTTCATGGAGTCGGCTTTGTATGAGTTGATTCTGATTTCGCTTGAAAATAAAATAGGCTACAGTGGCGACATCAAAATTGTAGGCAAGGACTCCGAACTATGGTTTCACGTTACGCTTACGCCTGTTTTTTCCAAAAGCAAGTTATTGGAGCGCGTGGTTTTGTTGGGCAACGACATCACCATCAACAAGCTCAAAAACATAGAATACGAGGCGCGTGTGAAGTCCTTGCTACAGTTCAGCCCTGTAGCCGAGTTCGACCTCGAAGGCAATTTCTTACGCGCTAACCCGCTTTTCTTGGCTATTTTCGAATATGCGAAAGACGGCATGAAGGGCAAAACATACTTGGACTTGGTAACCGAAGACCGCAAGGAAGCCATGCAAGTGCTTTGGAAAAACCTACAAACAGGCGAGTTCATCGAAGGCGAGTTTTTGCATACCAACGCACATGGCAAGCCAATTTGGTTGCGCAATTCCTACACACCCATTCGAGATTTGGACGAAAGACCGTACAAAATTGTGTGGCTTGCTACCAACATCACAGCCCGCAAAAATTACGAAATACAGATACAAAACCAAAACGAAGACATCATGGCGAGCATCGAATACGCACAACGTATTCAAGTGGCGATGCTCCCCACACACGAGTCGATGGCAGAACATTTGAGCGACTTTTTTATGCTCTATATGCCCAAAGACATTGTGTCAGGCGATTTTTATTGGTTCGAAGTGAAGGAAGATAAAATATTTGCCATAGCCGTTGATTGCACAGGGCATGGCGTGCCGGGTGCGTTTATGAGTATGCTCGGCAATGAAACCTTGCACGAAATTATTGGTTTGCGCAATGTCTATGAATCACACGAAATCATCAAACTGTTGCACCTGCACATACGCAAAGCCCTGAAACAACACAACAACCAAAACCACGAAGGTATGGACATAGGCGTAGCGGTGATTGACAAAACACGAGGTGTTTTGGAATTTGCAGGGGCAGGCAATACCATGTGGCTTGTGCAAGAAGGCGAGATACAAGAAGTGCGCGGAAATTGGAAAGGCGTGGGCGGTTATGAAATAGGCAAGACCATTCAATACGAACCCAATTTCTTTATGCTCTTGCCCCATACAACTTTTTACTTGCTTTCTGATGGCTACATCGACCAATTTGGCGGAGCGCAGGGCAAGAAATTCGGTACAAAACGCTTCAAGGCTTTGCTACAACAGCATTGCACCTTGCCTATGGCAAGTGCCTGTTCGATTTTTTTTGTAACGCATTTTTAGCCCCAGCGGGGCGACATCTTTGTAGAAAAGCAGTTACACAAGCAAAAACCCCGTAGGGGTGACATCTTAAGATATCGCCCAATGGTATTCCTTATTTTTGAACAAACTCTAAAATATTACAGCCTTAGTTGGCAGGAGTAATGGTATAACTGCCACCTTCTTTTTTAATTTTTGCTACTATTTGATTGGTAGTGAATGAATTGGCGGTTATGGTAGGCAAGGTATAAGTCTTGCCTGTGGCGGGACCTGTGAAGGTAATGGTAACCTTCGAATTGCCCAAACCGCCTTGATAGTGGTCTAACTTCACCACATAGTCGCCATCATACACAAAATCATTGATTTCGTGCAAATAAAGCGTTTCGCCTGCCACGCCATCATAACTGTTGTTTTTGCTCTCGCCTACATAACCGCCTGTGTTGTATTGCAAATAAGCATCAAAGTCAAAATCACCTGTCCAAGTAATTTCAGCCGTAACGCCTATTCTGTCATTGATAACATTGTCTGGCGTGGTGTCTTGCCTGTTGCCACAGCTCGCCAAAAACGCCCACAAAAGGACTACAAAACACGTTTTTTTTAGGTTCATAACGTAATAATAGGGTTTCAAAAATTAAATATCAAATAACTTGCTAATATTTCAATAAAAACATAGTTTTGCATTATAACGCTCCGCTTAAACGTGCTGTATATGATGAAGCCTAAAAAACGCCGCAATAAAACCATATTCTATACGCATTATATCACCAAGAAAAAAGGAATGGAAACCAAAGACAAGGAAACAAACATACTCAACACCCCGCTTGCGTGGGCGCAATTTTGGGACGACTCGGCTGTGGTACAAACCTTGCTGGCTCGCGTCTTGCCTACTTACCTGCCCAAGTGCCGTTGGTTTGGCGGAAAGTCCAAAAAACTCAAGCAATACAAAGTGCAATACACGCTCCCGTTTCCTTTTGGTGGCAGTCTTGCCTACTTGATAGTGTTAGATGTAAGCTATGTTTCGGCTTCTTCTGAAAGCTATTTTTTGCCCCTGTACTTCTCGCAAGAAGAAGACGTGAAAAAATTGGATAAAAAAGCGGTCATCACGCCCCTCACAGTGGCAGGCAAGGCAGGACATTTGATTGATGCGATTTATGATGACGATTTCCGTGAGGCTATTTTTACGCACATTTTGGGGCAAAAGAAAATCCATTCGGAAGATGGCACGTTGTCGTTTGAGCGGGGCAATGTGTTAGATGGTTACAAAACTACTTCGTCCTTCGAGTCCAAAGTCTTGAAGGTCGACCAAAGCAATACTTCAGTGATTTTTGAGGATAGATTTTTCTTCAAAATTTACCGTAAACTTTTCCGCGAACAAAACCCTGATGTGGAAATCACGCGCTTTTTGACCGAAAATGGCGGTTTCGAACATTCGCCTCGCTATGCAGGCAGTCTGACGTGGAAACGCGAGGGCTTTCCTGATGTTTCGTTGGGCTTGATGCAAGAAAAAGTAGAGAATGACGGGGACGCTTGGGCGTATTTCCATGCCCGTGTGAAAAGCTATTTCGAAAAAGTGCAACAGCTACGCCACGACATCAAGGAAATCAAAAAAGTGGAGCTTTACAAGCCTTTGAGCATACGCGACATAGAACCCGAAATGCTCGACCTCATTGGCTACGAAACGCTGAAAAGTGTAGAGAAATTGGCACAGCGTACTGCGGAAATGCACGTTAGCATCTCGTCTGACAGGAGCAATTATACTTTCCTGCCTATCACTTTCAACGAAGATTATTCGGTTTGGCTCAAAAACAAACTTATCTTACAGCTCGAAAGGCGTGCTGAACTGGTGGAGAAAAACATGGACAGCCTCGAAGGGTTAGCATTGGAATATGCCAAGATATTTTTGGAGCGTGAGGAGGACATCATGAACATTATCCAAACCTTCGACGAGTCCAAAATGATAGGCAAGCGCATACGTATTCATGGCGATTATCACTTGGGGCAGGTCTTGCGCACAGGGGACGATTTTGTGATTTTGGACTTCGAAGGCGAGCCTGAAAGCACTATCCGAGACCGCAAAGTGAAGCAATCGCCCTTGAAAGATGTGGCGGGTTTGATACGCTCTTTTCATTATGCGGTCTATTCCAATATTTTCGAGATAAAAGACAGTAGCAATTTGCCTTTCAATGATTTGGTGGAGGCGGGCAGTCTGTATTATCGCTCTGTAGTGGCGGTTTTCTTGAATACGTACTTGGATACGGCACAAAAAAACTCGCTTGCTATTGGCTACGACAACGAGTCGCGCTATTTGCTTTGCTATCACTTGTTAGAAAAAGCCATTTATGAATTGGGCTATGAAATGAATTCGCGCCCCGCATGGGCGTTGATACCCTTCAAAGGTATTTTGAATTTGTTGGATAGTGTGTTTAGTTAGTATTTTCGAAAATGAGCTACCTTTCTTGGGTAGCTTTTTTTGTAGGCAAGGCAGGAAAGCTCGCCTGCCCCTGCTGTCAGGTAGGCAAGAACCATATCGGAAGTTTGTTTTTTTTGCACTATATTTGCATCATACAAGGACAAAAGATAACGATATGTTAGGAGCTATAGTAGGCGATATTATCGGCTCGGTTTACGAAGGTAGCAAAGCACGTAATACGAATTTCAAACTTTTCACACCGTACTCACACTTTACAGATGATACGGTGCTGACACTTGCCACTGCCGACACGCTGTTGCATGGCACGCCGTACCCCGAAAATTACAAGATGTATGGGCGCAATTTTCCCAATAGGGGCTATGGCGGAAGGTTCAAAGAATGGTTAGCGTCAGACGACCTCGCGCCCTATCAAAGCTACGGCAATGGCTCGGCTATGCGCGTAAGTCCTGTGGGTTTTGCTTTCGATAAGTTGTACGAAGTTTTGGCAGAGGCGAAGGAAAGTGCCTCCGCTACCCACGACCACCCCGAAGGCATCAAGGGCGCGGAAGCTATAGCGAGCGCGATTTTTTTGGCAAGGCAAGGCAAAACGAAAGAAGAAATCCGTACTTACATTCAGGACTCTTTTGGTTATGACCTACAGCGCACTATCGCCAAAATCCGCCTTACCTACACTTTCGATGCTTCGTGCCAAGGCACAGTGCCAGAGGCGATTATTGCCTTTTTGGACTCGCACAATTTTGAGAGCTGTATTCGTTTGGCGGTTTCGTTGGGCGGAGATGTGGACACTATAGCGGCAATGGCGGGTAGTATTGCCCAAGCCTTTTATGGCACTATTCCGTATGATATGGTGTATTTTGCGCAATACAAATTAGGCAAGCAATTATGGGAATTGGTGGAAGAGTTCAATGAAACGTACAACATCAAAGTAGATTAGTCTATTTTAGGCATCAAATAAAATAAAATTTCAGAAAAAAACGAGAAAAATTTGGTTTTTAGAAAAAGCTACTTTATATTTGCGACTCGAAAAGTAACCCAATTGTCAAACCTTCAAATGTCCTATCCCCCACTCCGTATGAAACAACTCTGTAGCAAGATGTAATTCAGGGTACGTCCCCAACAGCGCGATATACGCGCCCTCTCTCGTCGTACCCAATAAGCGGTTTTGGTAGCATTTGTATTTGACAAAGGGCTTTTAAGCCCTTTTTTCTTTTTTAAATCTCTTACCTAAACCCCTCACCTCCCGTTGTTCTTGCCTGCGAGCAGGAAGCAAACGGCTAACAAAAATTCTGTATGACAGAAGAAAAAACGATACGCCTGAATAAGGTAGCCAAAGAGTTCAGTAAACCTATTCAATCCCTCATTGCTCATCTTGATAAGCGCGGGTTTGGTAGCTCTTTCGATGCGAACTCGAAAATTACGCTCAAACAAGTGGAAACGCTTGCGGCTGATTTTGGGATTTCTTTGAAAAACTCTAACATCTTAGAGTCATTCAACAGCACGCCCAAAGTATCAGAGCCTGTCGTGTCTAACAAAACTGCTACTATCCAACACAAGGAAGTAGAAAACAAGCCGAAAACTGCTCCCATTGAGGTTTCTGTCAAAGAAAATGTTGAACAGAAGCAAGCCGAACAAAATAATACGCCTACTGCTACAGTAGCTAAAGTAGAACCCAAAGAACAACCACAAACACAAGTGGAAAAGGTAGCGACTACCGAAGAGGTAACAACCAAAACAGAAACCAAAGAGGTTAAATCTGAAGAAGTAATTGCCAAAGAACCCGAAGTGATTTCGAACCGCGTTACGGGTCCCAAGATATTGGGTAAAATAGAATTGCCTGTTGAGAAGAAAACAGACCGTTACAACAATCCGTTCTCCAGCTCAAAAGACAAACGCAACAAAGAGAAAGAGAAGGACAAAAACAAGGATAACCGCGATAGAAATCAAGGGAAACAACAAGGACAAGGGCAACAAGGGCAAAAGGATAACCGCGATAGAAATCAAGGGAAACAACAAATACAAGGACAAGGACAACAAAACCAACCTAAAAATGTTGAAAAACCTGCTAAAATAGAGGAATCGCCTATTGATGAAACTGTTACTAATCTTGAAGAAAAAGTGTCTGACCTTCCTTTGGAGGTAATAAAAGCAAAAGGCGACACGCTGAAAGGCTTGACCATTTTGGGTACTATCCAACTTCCTACTGCCGACAAAGGACGTAAGAAAGATGGTAGTGGTAATGCCAATGACGAAAAGCGTAAGAAGCGCAAACGCAAACGCAAAGATGGTGATAAGGTGGCTTCGAGTGATACCAAACCAAACAATGGTAACACAAACACCAACGGTAACAACAACCAAAACCGTAACAACAACAACAATCGCAACAATAACAACAACCAAAACCGCAATAACAACACGCCTAACAACAATACCAATACACAAAACAAGACTACCACTGGCACAAATACTAACACCAACAACACACAAAACCGCAACAATACAACGGGCAATAACCAAAACCGTAACAATACCAACAACCGCAACAACAATAACAACAACAAACGCAAAGCACCTAATCAGGTAAGCCAAGGGGACGTAAAAGCGCAAATCAAGCAAACGCTCTCGGCTATGTCGGGCAAAGGTGGCAAAACTACCAACAGGCGTTCTCGCAACAGACGTGACTTGCCTGAAGGCGAGGCAGAAGCAGAAAACAACATCTTGCGCGTTACCGAGTTCGTTTCTACAAGCGAGTTGGCGAGTTTGATGAATGTTGGGGTGAATGAAGTGATTTCGGTTGCGTTGAGCATGGGCTTGTTTATCTCTATCAACCAACGCCTTGATGCAGAAGCCATTACGTTTATGGCATCTGAATTTGCTTATGAAGTGGAGTTTATCAGCCTAAGCGAAGAAGTAGTTACTGATGAGGAAGAAGTAATCGCTGAAAACCTCAAACCTCGCGCTCCTATCGTTACTATCATGGGACACGTGGATCATGGTAAAACGTCTTTATTGGATTATATCCGCCGTACCAAAGTTACCGACTCCGAGTCGGGTGGCATCACACAGCACATTGGTGCGTATGATGTGATGACAGATAGCGGTCAGAAAATTGTATTCTTAGATACACCGGGGCACGAAGCCTTTACAGCGATGCGTGCGCGTGGTGCGAAAGTTACAGATATTGTTATTCTTGTCGTAGCGGCAGATGATGATGTGATGCCTCAAACCAAAGAAGCTATCAACCACGCGAAAGTGGCGGGTGTGCCTATCATTGTGGCTATCAACAAAATAGACAAGCCTACGGCAAATGCTGAAAAAATTAGGAAGCAACTTGCAGAAGAAAATGTGTTGGTGGAAAGTTGGGGAGGCAAGTATCAAGACCAAGAAATTTCGGCAAAACAAGGTTTGGGCGTGCCTGAACTTTTGGACAAGATATTGATTGAAGCGGAAGTTTTGGAACTCAAAGCTGACGCAGTGAAAAAGGCTACAGGCACTGTGATTGAAGCCACGCTTGACAAAGGCAAAGGCTATGTAGTAACGTTGCTCGTGCAAGGCGGTACGCTTCGCGTGGGTGATGTAGTGTTGGCTGGTTCGCATTATGGCAAAGTGAAGGCTATGATGGATCATAGAGGCAAGCGCGTAAAAGAAGCCGCACCTTCTACTCCTGTGCAAGTGTTGGGCTTAGATGGCGCACCACAAGCTGGTGATGTGTTCAAGGTAATGGAAAGTGAACGCGAGGCACGCGAAGTAGCGTCTAAACGTGAGCAAATCCTTCGCGCCCAAAGTGTGCGTGCTACCAAAGGTATGACACTTGAAGAAATTGGCAGAAGGCGAGCCTTGAGCAGTTTCCAAGAATTGAAACTTATTATCAAAGGGGACGTGGACGGTTCAGTGGAAGCACTTGCCGATTCATTGCTCAAACTTTCTACAGAGGAAATTCAGGTAAGTATCATTCACAAAGCTGTAGGTCCTATTTCTGAAAGTGATGTGATGTTGGCGAGTACATCAGAGGCGATTATCCTTGCCTTCCAAGTGCGCCCTTCGCCCAAAGCAAAAGCAGCGGCAGAACAAGAAAAGGTGCAAATCAAGCCTTACTCTATCATTTATACCGCGATTGATGAAATCAAGGCGGCAATGGAAGGTATGCTTGCGCCTAAGATTGAGGAAATCATTGTGGGCAATGTGGAAGTGCGTGATGTATTCAAAATCACGAAAGTGGGTACAGTGGCAGGTTGTTATGTTACTGATGGCTACATCAAACGTAATAACAAAGTGCGCTTGATACGCGATGGCATTGTTGCCTTTGATGGCGAAGTGAGTGCGCTCAAACGCTTCAAAGAAGACGTGGCAGAAGTGAAACACAACTACGAGTGTGGTGTAAGCCTCCGCAACTTCCAAGACATCAAGGTTGGCGACATCATTGAATGTTATGAGGAGAAAGAAGTAAAAAGAACGTTATAGTTTTATATCACATAGCTCTTGCGAAAGCAAGAGCTATATTTTAGTGCTGTATTATTCGTATTATATCATCTTTTATCTAACAAGTATGAAAAAAACTACTATTTTTTTCTTATTCTTATGTTTTATTTGCGTGCAATCTTCATTTGCACAAGGTTTGAGTGCCAACTTTTCTACTGGCATAGGTTTTAATGCCTCCACTCACCCTATCGCCATACAAACAGATGGCAAAATATTGGTGGGTGGTTCTTTTACGTCTTACAATGGCACCAATGTAGGACGCATTGTTCGATTGAACGCTAACGGAACAATCGACAACACCTTCAATACTGGAGGGGCAGGCTTTAGTAACAATGTGGTTGCTGTTGCTATACAGCCAGACGGTAAAATAATAGTAGGTGGTGCTTTTGGTGATTACAACGGAACGCCTGTAACGCGCATAGCAAGGCTCAATTCGAATGGCACATTGGACAACACTTTTACAGTGGGAACGGGTGCGAGTGATTTCATTAGCAATATTCACATCTTGCCTGATAACAAAATATTGATATCGGGAGCTTTTACGAGTATTCAGGGGGTTCAGCGCAATCGCATAGCTCGCTTGCAGTCGAATGGAAATTTGGATACATCTTTCAACCCTGGGACAGGTTTTGATAATTACACGCCCATTATACAGCCTTTGAGTGATGGTAAGATTTTAGCGGGAGGACAGTTTACAACTTTTAATGGCGTAACACGCAACCGCATAGCTCGCCTGAATGCTGATGGTAGTCTTGATACCTCATTCAACCCTGGTACAGGTGCAGATAATACTGTGTATGGTGTAGGGGTTCAGAGTGATGGCAAAATAATCATAGGTGGTTTCTTCAATACTGTCAATGGAACAACGCGAAGCAAATTGGCACGCCTCAATACTGATGGTAGCCTTGATACATCTTTTCCTTGTGCGGGTTGTACGGGCTTTACAGGCAATGTTTCTACCGTTTATATCATGAACAATGATAGAATTTTAGTAGTTGGTCAATTTACAGCTTATAATGGTATTTCTCAAAATCGTGTTATTTTATTAGAGAGTGGTGGACAGACCGCATCAGGCTACAATTTTGGAACAGGTTTCAACGATTTTTTGAACGTGGGGGTAAGCTTAGGCAATAACAAATGGTTGTTTTCGGGTGGCTTTACCACGTATTCAGGAACAACTGCAAGTAGGTTAGCTATGTTGGACATTACTTCAAGCTGTCCATTTTCTATCATAAGCCCTAGTAGTTTTCCAGCTGGAACTTTCAATACTGTATATCCTTCGCAAACTTTGGCACAGACAAGTTTAGTGGGTACTATTACTTGGAGCATCACAAGCGGAAGTTTACCTAATGGTTTGACCTTGGGTAGCTCTACAGGCACTATTTCTGGAACTCCTACAAGTGTGGGTCCTTTCAATTTTACGGTGCAGGCTTCTAATGGTACTTGCACACAGAGTAAAAGCTACTCTATAACTATAAACAAAGCAAACCAAACCATTACCTTCAACGCCTTGACTGCCAGAACATTTGGCGATGCACCGTTCACGCTTTCAGCTACTGCCTCATCTGGTTTGGCAGTAAGCTATACAAGTTCGAACACAAACGTAGCTACTATTTCAGGCAACACAGTTACGATTGTAGGGGCAGGAACAGCCAACATTACCGCAAGCCAAGCGGGAAATACGAATTACAACCCTGCTACTAATGTGGTGCAAGCCTTGACAGTAAACAAAGCAAACCAAACCATTACTTTCAACATCTTCCCCAACAAAACTTTTGGCGATGCACCTTTCGCGCTGTCGGCTACTGCTTCTTCTGGTTTGGCAGTAAGCTATACAAGTTCGAATACAAGTGTAGCTACCATTTCAGGCAATACTGTTACGATTGTAGGGGCAGGCACAAGTACCATCACAGCGAGTCAAGCGGGAAATACAAATTACAATCCTGCTAACAATGTGGCGTACTTCTGGACCGTAAACAAAGCAAACCAAAGCATTACTTTTAACGCCTTGCCTGCCAAAACATTTGGTGATGCGCCTTTCACGCTTTCGGCTACCGCCTCATCTGGTTTGGCAGTAAGCTATACAAGCTCGAACACAAGTGTAGCTACTATTTCAGGCAACACGGTTACGATTGTAGGGGCAGGAACAACCAACATCACCGCAAGCCAAGCAGGAAATACGAATTACAATCCTGCTAACAATGCGGTACAAGCCTTGACTGTAAACAAAGCGAACCAAACCATTACTTTTAATGCCTTGCCTGCTAAAACATTTGGTGATGCGCCTTTCACGCTTTCGGCTACCGCCTCATCTGGTTTAGCTGTAAGTTATACAAGTTCGAACACAAGCGTAGCTACTATTTCAGGCAATACGGTTACGATTGTAGGGGCGGGAACAACCAACATCACCGCGAGCCAAGCAGGAAATACGAATTACAACCCCGCTACTAACGTGGTGCAAGCCCTACAAGTTTCTCCACCTACTCGCGTTCAACCAACGCTTACCATCACACCTGTACTCGTTTATCCAAATCCTAATCAATCTGGAATTTTTATAGTGGACGGTTTGCAAGAAGTTGATAAGCAACAGGTTTCTTTTGCAGTTGTTGATATGGGAGGAAAGGAAATTGCAAAAGGTGTGTGGAACAATACGAACAAGACTATTTTGCGTTTGGATAAAGCACCTAAAGGTGTTTACACGCTTGTTTTGCAAGGTAAAACAGCGCAATCAGTGACGAAAATTGTCATAGAATAACCCAATGACAATGTATTATTAGCTTACACAATTTTGAAGCATGAGCATAAAAGCTCATGCTTTTTTTTTAGCTTTGCAACGTAAATTTGTGAGGTAGGCAAGCCTTTCTACAGGACATCTATTCGCATCATCATCGCAACAAAGTATGGGTATTATAAAAAACATCTTGCCTACAGGCATTTACAATGTGCTGTTTAGCCTTTACCAAGATTATTGGGGCGCAGGGCAAACGTCTTATGCCAACGAAGGCGAGGACATCATTTTGCAAAAAATATTTGCGCATCAAAAGACAGGGTTTTATATAGACATAGGCGCGTATCACCCCAAAACTTTTTCTAACACCTTCTTTTTTTACAAAAGAGGCTGGCGCGGTATGAACATAGAAGCCAATACAGGGCTTTATAAAAAATTTACGCAATTTCGAAAACGCGACATCAACCTAAATGTGGGCGTAGCACGTCAGGAAGGCACATTAGATTTGTACTTGTGCAATATTCCTGCTATGAATACCTTTTCGGAAAAAGTGCAACAGGAACGCATAGCCCAGAAACTCATCACACCCAAAGGCAAACAAAGTATCTTGGCTTTGCCCCTTGCTACCATTTTGGCGCAACATCTACCCGACAATCAAGTTATTGATTTTATGGACATAGACGTGGAAGGCTTTGAGATGGAGGTGTTGGAATCGAATGATTGGGAAAAGTACCGCCCACGCATTGTATTGGCAGAGGAGTATGAGCGAGAATTAGCCTCTTTGGAAGACTCGAAAGTGTATCGCTTTTTCAAAGAACGAGGCTACTACATGATAAGCAAAACGTTCAGCACTTTCTTTTTTGCTGATGGTAAATCAGGTTCTTTTATTACACCCCAAAAATGAAAAAAATAGTTTGGTATTTACTAAGGCAGGTAAGGTTGGCGGGTATTGTCCAAATATGGCTAAAAAGTAGCCTTACTGAAGATGGTTGGTTCAAAAGTTTTCAGGCAAGGCAACCTATAGACGCAGAAGGCAAGATATTGCCTTGGTTTAGTTATCCGTTTATCAAATTTCTCAGCCCACGTTTGAAAACTTCGTTCACAGTTTTTGAGTATGGGGCGGGTAATTCTACGCTTTGGTTTGCAGAAAGAGTAAAACAAGTGAAATCGGTAGAACATGAAGCCAATTGGGTACAAAAACTTGCTACCAAACTGCCTGCCCATGCAAAAGTGGTGCATCAAAACATAGAAATTCCTGAAAACTATGCCAACGAAATAGCCAAAGAAGGATTGCTATATGATATTGTTGTCATAGATGGACGAGAACGAAACCGTTGCGCGGAGGCTTGCCTGCCTTACCTATCGCCACAAGGAGTAATAATATTGGACAATGCGGAACGCGAAAGTTACTTGCCTGCCCGCCAAATGTTGGCAGAAAAAGGATTCAAATGTATTGATTTTTGGGGAATGCCTGTAGGCGTACCCTATAATGCCTCAACTGCCTTGTATTACAGAGAAGGCAATATATTGGGTGTGTAAAAATGCTCTATGTGCCACGACTTATAGGTCTTTGATAAGGGATTTTGTCAAATAGCCATTGCAAAAACAACTTTAATTTTTTTTGGTTTATGCTTATAGTATGAAAAAAGCTATCATTATAGGCGCGGGCATCGCGGGCATTGCTTCGGCTGTTCGGTTGGCAGTACGCGGGTATGCCGTAGAAGTCTTCGAAGCCAATAGTTTTGCAGGAGGCAAGCTCTCCGAATTTGTCTTGCCTGCAGGCGAGTTCTCCTCTCAAATCCCCTTCTACCCTTCCACCCCTCAACCCCTCAACCCTTCGACCCATTACCGCTTTGATGCGGGACCTTCTTTGTTTACCATGCCCGAATACGTAGAGGATTTATTTCGACTGGCAGGCAAGAAGCCCGAAGTGCATTTTGAGTACCTCGCCTTAGACACCATTTGCAAATATTTTTATGAAGATGGCACTATCCTACACGCCTACCGCGACACACAAAAATTTGCACAAGAAGTAGCCACCCAAACTACCGAAAAAGCCGAAACAGTGTTGAAGTTCTTGCGCGAAAGCAAGCGCAAATACGACCTGACCAACGAAGTTTTTTTGCAAAATTCCTTGCACAAACTCCGCAATTATTTCACATGGGCAACAGTTCGCGGAATCTTAGGTATGCCTCGCCTACAGGTCTTCACGACTATGCACAAAGCCAATGCACGCACTTTTGGCGACCAACGCATTGTGCAACTTTTCAACCGATATGCCACTTACAACGGCTCGAACCCTTACGAAACACCCGCCACGCTGAACATCATTCCACACCTTGAATTTGGCATAGGCGCGTTTTTTCCGAAAGGCGGTATGTACCAAATCACACAAAGCCTTGTGCGATTAGCCGAAAATTTGGGTGTGCAGTTTCATTACAATACAAAGGTTCAGGAAATTTTGATAGAAGGCAAAAAAGCCGTAGGCATCAAAATAGGCAAGGACGAAACACACAAAGCGGACATTATAGTAAGCAATATGGACATCGTAGGCACGTACAAAAAACTCTTGCCTGCCTTGCCTGCCCCGAAACGTCTGCTCGAACAGCCTAAGTCGAGTTCAGCCATTATTTTTTATTGGGGTATCAAAAAAGCCTTTCCTGCGCTGGAATTGCATAATATTTTCTTCAGTGCGAACTACGAAGCGGAATTTAAACACATTTTCCAAGATAAAAATTTGTACGAAGACAACACCGTATATATCAACATTAGTAGCAAAGAATCTCCCACAGACGCGCCTGAAGGTTGCGAAAATTGGTTCGTGATGATAAACGCACCTAACAATATAGGGCAAGATTGGGACGCGCTCATTGGGCAGGCAAGGCAAAATATTATCCAAAAACTATCTCGCCTACTGAAAACCGACATTGCGCCTTTGATAGAATGTGAGGCTATCTTAGACCCTCGAAGCATTGAGTCGCGCACTTCGAGCAGTCAAGGCGCGTTGTATGGCAATAGCTCGAACAACAAATGGGCGGCTTTCCTACGGCACGCCAATTTTTCCTCGCGCATCAAAGGCTTGTATTTTTGTGGCGGAAGCGTTCACCCTGGCGGAGGCATACCGCTTAGTTTGCTTTCTGCTAAGATTGCTTGTGATTGTATAGAATAAAAAAAGTAGTTTGTGAAGGCACAAACTACAGAATAAAGTCCTGTAAATCTTGTAAATCCTGTCAAAAATTTGAAAAATAAAACTTTACAAAACCGTTTTCAAAAAGGCGATAGTTTCTTCTGATACCTTTTCTATCTTCTTGGCGCGGAGGTCAGAGCCTATGACGTGATGCCCCGACTCTGGGAAAAACACGATTTTTTTCTTGCCTGCCTCTGTGCCTAACTGTTCGAACATACCGCGAATAGCCTTCACCGAAACGACCATATCTTGATGCGCTTCGTCCTTGTAGTACGTGCCTACGAAAATAGGCGTTTTCACTTTTTCAAATGTTTTGTAGTGCATCGTGTTGGCTATCAAGGTAGTAAGCGCGATTGCCCCCTCGACTCTGTATTCGGTTGTCCAATAAGGGCGCACTTTGGGCGCGTAGTTTTGTTGTAGGTAAGGATTGCCATTGAGCAAATTCGCAATCTGTAAGCCCCAAGGTTTGTAGAGCAACCAAATCTCTTTTTGATAAAAGTCAATCAAAGGCGAATAAACTACGACTGCACGCATAAGGTTAGGATACTTCGAAGCCAACAAAAGAGCCAACGAACCGCCTGTAGAAGTGCCTACCAAAATGATTTTCTTGCCTACTTTTTGCCCTATCGCCAATGCCTCTTGTGCCGAAGCCCACATACTTTCAGGCGAGGTAGCGAGCATCGCGTCTTTGTCGTCCATGCCATGCCCCGCCATACGGTTACAAACCAAATTAGCTTTGTAATGTTGGGCTAACTGTTGCACAGCAGGCATACCTTCCCTGTAGCTCGCAAAAAATCCATGCAAATACACGATACAAAATTCTGTTTGTGCTTGCACAGTATCATTTGCCCACACTATCCTTGCCTGATTGTCTTTCTTCAGGCGAGGCACTTTGCTTTCGCGCATGGCTAAGTTTTGGGCTATTTCAGCAGGCGAGCCTTTGATGTCGGGCATTTTGTCTGAAAAGGTAGGCAAGGCGGGTGTCGGTCCCAGCAAATACACCGCGACCAACACGCCCAAAAAAATACCTGTCCATTTCAGCACGTTACGCAATCTTTTCATGATGTTTGCGAATGGACTCTATGTATATCAGCTTATAAATCTCTTCTACAAAGGCAGGGTTGATTTGCAATTTTTCTGCCCATTCGGTTCTGCTCTTAAAAATATCGTTCCAGCGTTCTGTCTGAAAAATGGCTACGTTGTTGGCTATTTTATAATCACACACTTGTTCCACCAAATTCATACGAAGGCGCAACAGTTCTATAAACTCCTTATCCAAACTGTCTATTTTTTGGCGCAAAGTGCCGAGTTCATCTTGGAAAGAATGGTCATTGATGTCTTGCCTGCCTATGCGTATGTGCAGGTCGTTCAATAGGTGATGCAAGGCTTGTGGCGTGAGTTGTTGTGCCGCGTCACTCCACGCTTCGTCAGGGTTGCAATGGCTTTCTATCATCAAGCCATCATAATTCAAATCTAAGAATTTTTGCGAAAGCTCCGCCAAGTAAGCACGCTTGCCTCCCATGTGCGAGGGGTCGCCAATGATAGGCAAGTTGGGCATTTCGGTTTTGAGGGCTAAGGCAAGTTGCCACATAGGGGCATTGCGATAGCGCGACTCATTGGTCGAAAAACCACGATGAATAACGGCTATTTTGTTGATACCCGCGCCATGTACGCGCTCAATCGCCCCAATCCACAAAGCAAGGTCAGGGTTTACAGGGTTTTTTATCCACACAGGCATATCCGTTCCGCGCAAGGCATCAGCAATATCCTGCACGCTAAAGGGGTTTACCGTAGTACGCGCTCCAATCCAAACAATGTCCACGCCATACTTCAGGGCGAGTTCCACGTGGGCGGGTGTAGCTACTTCTATAGCTACAGGCAAGCCTGTTTGCTCTTTTGCCTTCATTACCCAAGGCAAGGCTTTCTCACCGTGTCCCTCGAAGCTATTGGGGCGAGTGCGTGGCTTCCACACGCCAGCACGCAATACGCTTGCGCCCAACGCCTTCAGGGGTAGGCAAGTTTCCAAAACTTGCTCCTCGGTTTCCGCACTGCAAGGTCCCGTTATCAGAAAAGGGTTGCGGTTGCTTTTCACATATTGCCCAATGGGTACAAAATCTTGGTTCATAAGTGCTTGAAAGAAAAATCTTTTGACAACGCTAATTTTTGCAAATAACGGTAAAAAACAACAAAAAAAGCCCTTTTGCCTAATTTTCTTTCGCAATCATTTACTAAACACCTTATACTTTTGCTGAATGTGCAAAGTAGTATCCAAGCCTTTGTATGTGCAAGAAAACGAGCCTTTCCAACTATACTCGCCTGCCTTGCCTACAGGAAAGGAAATATGCGCCACGCTGTTGTCATCTAAGGCTATAGACTGTCCATTGAAAGTAGCTTTTGCCGTTCCTTTTTCGAAGCGAATGGGCGAAAAGAGCAATAATTTTGCCTGATATGTTTCGCCTTCGTAGTACGTTTGTTTGTCGCTTTGGATTATAGGCATAACAGTTACATTGGGTTTTTGCGCCCCTATTTTTGCCAAATAAGAATCAAGAATAGCCTGTTTACAAGCCAATAAACGGCTTTGCAACTCCAACGCGACAAAACGCGCTTCTTCTATGCTTTGTGTCTTGAGATAGGCTTCTTCTGTGATATTTTGTAGGG
>RDXI01000369.1 GCA_004292795.1 Bacteroidota bacterium
CTGCATTGCTGTCAAACAAACCTCCGTTAATTGCCTCTACTGCGTGTTGTTTTGCCAAATTTTCATCAACTTTAATTAAGTGCAAAGCCAAACGCAAACGCAAAGTATTTGCAAATTTTTTCCATTTGGCATGATCACCTTTATAAATCAAATCGGCTGCGCCATAAGAATTTCCTGCGGTGCTAAGTGTAGCGGCGGCTTCTTTCAAATCGCTGAGCATAGACGTATAAATGTCTTGTTGTTTGTCGTATTTTGGTTGAAGAATACCAGAGGCAATGCCTTTTCCTGCTTCTGAATAAGGAACATCTCCCCAAAAATCGGTCAAACGGTGAAAAATATAGGCTTTCCATGCCTTGATAATTGCATTTTTGGCAGGTTGCGTTTGGGTAAGTCTAACAATTTCTTGCGTATTTACGACCAATTTGGAATAAGTCATGTCCCAATAAGCCGTTCCCCAACCGTCGCTAGTAACATAAGTTTGCGTTCCCCAAGGTGTGCTTAGGTGTTGCCCCCAAACCATGCCATGCAAAAGGTTTCCCCTCCACATTTCGTAGGTATGACCAGAAACACTTAACTGATTGTAAGTAAGCAAATAGGAAGCGTCCATAGTAGCGGCGGCTACAGGATTGGTGTTCAAACTTTCGAATTTGTCGGTGCAAGACGTACTTGCAATGGCTAGGCATACGCCCAAAGCAACTTTTTTGAATGTATTAAAAAATTTCATATCGGTATCTATTAATCGGTTTAGGAATAATGAATGATTTTTTTGGTAACGTTGCCAATGCTCGAAGAGCTTGGCAATCGTTAGATACGTTTTACGTTTGCCAAGCTCTTCGAGCATTGGCAACGTTTTGGCAACGTTTTGTTTTTTTAGAATTTAAGGTTCAAGTTCACGCCGTAGCTTCTGTAAGAAGGAATAGCGCCTGATTCTAAACCTTGACCGTTTCCAGAGTTAAAATTAGATTCTGGATCAAAACCTTTCACACCGTTTTGGAAGAAAAACAAGTTTCTACCTACCAAAGAAATGCTTGCTCCTTTGATGTAAGGCACTTTTTTCAAAATATCGTCAGAAAAACGGTAGCTCAAATTTACTTCACGCAATTTGATGTAACCTGCATCATAAACGAAGTCTGAAATGATGTTTTTGTCAAAAACCGATTTCCAATACAATTCTGGATCGACTGCTTTTGTGTTTGCTCCGCCTGTTTCTACTACACCTTGACCTACATATCCGCCTGTGCCTGCATAAAATTCTGCTCTGCCTGTCAAAGTTTGATCGCTGTTTCCGTTTAAGTGCATATATCTAGCCGATTGCGAAAAGATTTTGCCTCCGTTGCGAATGTCGATCAACACGCCCAAAGTGAAATTTTTGTAAGAAAAAGTATTGTTCAAACCACCGATCCAATTAGGAATTGCGTTACCCAAAACCGATACGTTGTCTGCCGCCATTGGCATTCCGTCTTTGTCAAACATTTTGTTTCCGTTTGCATCGCGTTTGTAATCAACGCCCACAATGTCGCTATAAGGGTTTCCAGGAATTGCTTGGATAGCTACGGCTCTGTCTTGTGCCAAAGTTAATTGATCCAAACCTGTGGTCAAACTCAATACTTTGTTGCGGTTGCGTGCAAAATTGAAACTTACGTCCCATCTAAAACCGTTGTCTAGTTTTACAGGCGTTCCTCTTAACAAAAACTCAATGCCTGAATTTTCCATTTCTCCTGCATTAATTACTGCCGCAGGGAAACCTGAAGTTGCCGATACCGTAGTTTGCAAAATTTGGTTAGAAGTATTTACTTTGTAATAACTCAAATCTAAACCTAAACGATCATTCAAAAAACGCAAATCTAAGCCAAATTCTACAGAGTTGGTTTGTTCTGGTTTCATGTTTGCCAAAGGAATGGCATAATTGGGAACGTCTTGGTTTGCCATCGATCCGATTGTACCCAAAGGCTGACCCAAATGGCTTGCACTCGGCGAAAACGAATAAGTCGGATACAAAGAATAAGCGTTGGCATCGTTGCCTGACATTGCCCAAGAAGCCCTGATTTTACCAAAAGTCAAAATGTTTTCAGGCAAACCCAATGTTTCGCTAAACGCATAACTACCGCTTACAGAAGGATAGAAAAATGAATTTCCGCCTTTTGGCAAAGTAGAAGACCAATCGTTACGTGCTGTTACGTCTAAAAAGAATGTGTTTTTGTACTCCATGCTCACTTGTCCAAAAACCGATTGAATTTCTTTTTGAACCAAATTGTAATTGTTTGCTCTGGTGGTAGCGTTTTGGATTACATAGAAATTAGGCAAACTCAAATCTGAACCTTGATAACCTACTTGCTGGAATTTTTGACGAGTAATTTGCGTTCCCAACACTCCACTCAATCTGAAATCAGGGTTAATTTGTTTGTTGAAATTCAACATCAAATAGGCGTTATCTTCTCGGACAGTGTAAACATCTTTGTTAATTTGACCGTTTGCTCTGTATTTTGTTTTTAAAGCCACTTGTGCAAAACGATCAGAAGTGTACATATCGCTACCCACACGACCTTCAGCAGTAAGCCAATCTGTTAATTTATATTTTAAACTTGCAAAACCCAAAAAACGATTTTTTTCGTCATTGTTTACGTTCTGATTCATTGACCAATAAGGGTTTTGAACAAAAGTTTCGGAAGTATAATTTCTAGGATCACCGTTTGCGTCTGCATAGTTTTTTAGGTCGTTGATGTCGGTATTTCTAGGCATCCACAACAAACCATTTGCAGGATTGTCCATCACGTCAGCCAAATTTGGGCGGTTGTTCGCATTGGTTTTGATGTAGCTAATTTTTGCATCTAACGAAAGTTTGGAAGTCAATTCTATGCCGCCTCTAAAAGTAAATGAATTACGTTGCAAAGTAGAAGT
>RDXI01000058.1 GCA_004292795.1 Bacteroidota bacterium
TGTAGCACAACGGTTTAAGTCTTCCAAAGCCCCAGCGGGGCGACATCTTGATAGTGCATAGATGTCGCCCCGCTGGGGCTTGTAGGTGGGTTGTTATAGAGCTACAAAGATATAGCCCCGCTGGGGCAAGCCTATTCAATCCATTGATTTACAATATTTTACATTTAAATCTAATTCCGAACTCACGTTAAAATAATTCTTACCTTGCGCCCTTCTAGCACACCCTTTCTAGGGTGTGTTCATAGCCATCGACACCCCGCACCCTAGAAAGGGTGCGCTACAGCCTTTTGTTATATGCACTTTAAAATTTATTTTGGTATCAGACAAACAAAAATGCCATGATAAGACTATCATGGCATACAGAAAATAATTGAAATGACAAATCATGCTTTGTGAAAACACTGCTTGCCTACTTAGTATTCGTCATAGTTGAATAAAAAGTCCTCGCTGGAGGGATAATCAGGCCAAATTTCTTCCATGCTTTCATAAGGTTGCCCATCATCTTCGAGCTTCATTAAGTTTTCGCGAACTTCTGGAGGCGCGCCTGTACGGTCTGCATAATCAATCAATTCGTCTTTGGTAGCAGGCCAGGGCGCATCTTCGAGATGAGATGCAAGTTCAAGAGTCCAATACATAATTCTTTCGAGTTTAGTTATTCAATAGGTTTTGTAAACAATGAAGGGAGAAAATAACCCCTGTGGGGTTATTTTCTTATCTTTAATAACCCTGCAGGGTTATTTTTTGTCCTTAGTATCTTCGGTTGTAGGTTGTAGGTCGTACTTGCCCTTTGATGTTGTGCAACAAGTCTTCCAAGTCCCTCAAAATGATACGCTTCACGCCCAATTTGCGTTTTTGCGTATTGAGGTTCGACTCTGCCTTTTTGTATTCGGGATTGCGCTTGTTGGAGTCCAATCGGTGCAAGTTCGTTTCTGCCAACTGTATTTCGGCTTCGTCTTTGCGGATAAGCTCGCGCATGAAGCTAACTTTGATGCGGAGTTGGTCTTCTTGGGGCTTATGCTCTACGTCAGGATACTTGCGTTTCACTACACGGAACAAATAGCTGATTTCAAAGATTTTGTCAGAAGCAAGGCGGAAACGCTCTCCTTCGTCCTCATCAACATTGCGGAACGTAGTGGTAAGGTTCTTCCAATCCATCAACAATTCCTTGCCACGCTCCACATTGTGCAGGTTTTGGTGATGCAAATCCACCAATGACTCCATCTCAATACACATAGCATTGGAGAGTTTTTGGCGAATTTCCAGTGCGGAGGCTTCGGGGTACTGCTCTTTGTAGAGTTTGAACTGCTTGTAGCGCGTGAAGAAGGTGTCGTTCACTTGGCGGAACTTGTCCCACAGTTGCGTAGCCTTCTTGTGCGGAATTTTGCCTCCGCTCTTCCACTCTTGTTGCATATCGCGGAACTCTGCGAAAGCATTGTCGAAGTCATCAGAGTATTTGATTTCTTCGGCGCGGTACAAAATGCGCTTGTAGTTGTAGAGGTTGCCTTTGATTTGGCGAGCGCGGTTCTTCAGCACGTTCTTCTTATGTTCGAAGAATTCGGCATAGACTTCATCGAAACGCTTTTCGATGTAATCCTTGTGGTCTTCCAACACAGCCCCTGTCTTTATCCACTTCAGTTTGATTTCCTTGATGCGGTCAGTGGCTTCGTTGAGGTTTGGGTCGTCTAAGCAGGCTTCTGCATCAGCAAGCAGAGCCGACTTAATTTCGTAGTTCTTCACCCTGTTCACGGCAATCATAGCACGCAGTTGTGCCTCGAGTTCGTCCAAACGGTTGAAAAGAGCTACATAATCGCCCAAGCCATCAAAGTTGGCAAGGTACTTTCTCATGTGAATGAGCTTCATCAAGTAAGAACCCTTGTTTTGTGAGTCCTCTACTTTGAATGCAAGGTCTTCGACCTTTTTCTTGGCGAGAGCGAAGCGGTCTTCAAAATATTTTAAAGATGCTTCGGGAGATTGTTTCACCTGTCCGATTCTACGGTCAGGGTAATCTAGAAAGCCTTTGAGGTATATTTCCTCATCACGAACATAACCATATTCGTGTTTAAGCTGTATGTTTTCCATTTTTCTTAAAAATTAAGATGTGATAGTGATAGGTGGTTTTTCCTTTTTTTGGCGTGCAAGTATAAGGCTTTTTTTGAAAAAAACAAGGATTTTATACTACATATTACAAAAATTTTTCCACTTTTGTTTCAGGCGGGCATTTTTTTGGAAAAACTTTTGGGCAGGCAAGTTGTAAGTTATTGATTTACAAATGCTTACAATCTAATCTCGAAAAACGCTTTATTTTTTCAATATCACTAT
Source organism: Bacteroidota bacterium (assembly GCA_004292795.1). GTDB lineage: Bacteria > Bacteroidota > Bacteroidia > Cytophagales > Microscillaceae > RDXI01. The sequence goes on from RDXI01000058.1 coordinate 2,320, forward strand.
TTCAATAGCAAATATAAGGATAACAAGATTTCGTAAAAGGTAGGCAAGGGCTTTCGCGCTTGCTTGCCTACCGCTTGTCTGAGGTTCTATTCCCCATATTTCAACAAAAATTCGGGATTGATGGCTTTGAAGCTCACGCGCCCTTGCATCTCGCGCTTCTCGACCAAAGGACGCAACACAATTCCTTCTGCCCATGCTTCAGGCAAAACTACACTTCGGCGGGTAGCCAAGCGCACCAATTCGCCTATGTTGTTCGAGAGGGCATAGTTTTCGTCCAAAAACGGCACAGTAGGCAAGTCGAGGCGTTGCATCAATGCCTTGAAGTCCGCAAAAGCTACAAATTGATAGGTGTCTATCTCGAAGGCATTGAAAAAACGAACCGTTTGCCCGCGAAGTTTCAGTTTATTGCCTTGTATGCCCTCGCCTACTATCTCGCCTTGCAAGGCGAAGTTTTTGCCCAAAGAAAGCAATTTCGCCTCAATGTCCATAGCCCGCGCTACTTTCCACATCGAGTTGGTGTCATCTTCTATCAGTTCCAAATTGCGACTGCACACGCCAAAAACGCCATCACGCACATAGTACGTTACGGAACTACCGTCCAATTTCTCGGCTATATAAAAAGCCTCGCCTGCATACTTATCCAACAAACCTTGCAAGACCTGCACGCGGGTTTCGTCTGTTTTGGGAATGAACGAAGGGAACAGCCCCTTTGCCTTGCCTGCCAAACTCGCGGGAATGGGTGGCTCGTATTTGGTAATGCCCAACAAGTCGGTAACATCTGCGTCTTCGTCTGTAGGCGAGTCAGCAGGCAAGATACTAAGCGGAAAGCATATCCCTTGTGAGATTTGCCCACGCAAGCGAATGGTCTTGATGCGCATACCACGCGGTTTCAAAAATTCAAAAATAGGTTTGTCAGGCATTAGGCTGTCTATTTCGCAATACACGCACAAGTCGCCCACTTGAAACTCGCCTTTTTTCACTACCAACTCCCAGCCAAGCACAGTAGCCTTTTCTATAGCGTCTGCTTCGGCTATAGGCTCAAGGGCTTTGATGCGTTGGATACTTGCTAATTTTCTCATACTATTTACAACAATCTACGCAAATATAACGCTTTTTTCCTATCCGACCAAAACCTTATACCGCTCATGTGCTTGCCTACCTGCTAAAAACTGAACTTTGGCGCAAAAAAAACGTTGTAATACTTGGAAAGGTGGATACTTTTCTGTAAATTTGAAAAAAATTTGTTCTATGACAATTGAAGCATTTTATCCTTGGTCGCTAATCGTCATGCTACTCGCTGTAGTGTGGTGGTTTTATCGCAATAATATGTCTGCTTCGAAAGCCTTGCCTGCTCTTGCATTTTGGGCGGCTTCGCTTTTGTATGCTATGGTGGTGTTCTTTACGGAGTTCAGCACTTACTACAAATTGCTACTTATGATTCCTCGCGATTTCATGGCGTTTGTGGTAGTGGGGCTTTTGGCTAACAACCTCAAAAGCTCTCGCGGGTTTCTTGCCCTTGCTATCGGGGTGGGTGTGGGAAGCTATCTATTGTATTCTAACTTTGTGGGTGAGGTGTATCAAAAATATGTTGCCCCTTCGAACAAGCCATCAACCGTACAAAACGAAAAGCCTTCTGGCTTGGCTACACATGGCGAGCTTTTGGTGGATTTGAAAAATGTGGATAACATAGCTGGTTTACAAACCTTGCTCAAAGCGTATGGTGTGGAGCTTACACCTGCCTTTCCTACAGTGGCAGACAAAGGCATCACAGAATTGGACGATTATTTCCTTATCAATATTCCCGAAGCACAACTTGGCTCTATCACGGCGATTGAGAAACTTTTGCGCCAAAGTGGTTTGATTGATTGGGTAGAACGCAACGAAACTATGTCGCTTAGTCCCATCGAAACTACGCCTAACAACGGCACTTCAGGCAAGGGCGACTACGGCATAGACGACCCGAACATAGACAAGGTTTGGAGTTTTGACAAATTGAATGTAGCAGGCTATTTCAAATACATCAAAGAAAAAGGCGTAACACCCAAAAAACGCGCTAAAATCGCTATTCTCGACACAGGCGTTGATGCGGAACACGAAGACCTAAAAGGCAATTACGTTTCGACTCGCAAGGGTTACGACAAAGACAAACAAAGTCATGGCACGCATTGCGCGGGCATCGCGGCATCTGTTACAAACAACGGTGTGGGCATTGCTTCTTTGGCATTGAACAATCAATTCGTAGAAGTTACGAGTATCAAAGTGCTTTCTGACCAAGGTTGGGGAACGCAAGATGGCATCATCAACGGTATCATTCTCGCGGCAGACAAAGGCGCAGATGTGATTTCTATGTCATTGGGCGGTCCTTCATCTGATGCTTCGCAACGTGCCTACAGCGAGGCTATCCGCTATGCGAACAGCAAAGGAGCTATAGTAGTAGTGGCGGCGGGCAATGAATCGCAAAATGCTACTAAAGTTGTACCTGCGAGTTGCGAAGGCGTTATCACTGTGTCGGCTATCAATGCCAACTTAGAAAAAGCGTCTTTCTCCAATTTCGTGCAAGACCTGAAAATGGGCATCGCGGCACCAGGCGAGGACATTCTCTCGACTATTCCCAAAAACAAGTATGCGAGCTACAGCGGAACATCTATGGCAACGCCTTTTGTGGCGGGTTTGCTCGGTGTGATGAAAGCCCTGAAGCCTGAAATGACAACGCAAGAGGCATACAAACTTTTGCACAAAACAGGCAAGGACACAAAAAATCCTGTAGAAACAGGCAAGCTCGTTAATCCGCTTGGGGTGATGAAAGCCATGCAAAAACAAAAATAAGGCTCACGCACCGCAACATCTTTACACAAAAGCAGGCAAGACGCGAGTCTTGCCTGCTGTATTTCTATTCCTTACCATTTTTGTATTTTGTAGGTAGTATGCGCTATGAACTCATTTTTGGCATCATATACCTTTGTTTCGCGGGGCAAGCCATTGGCGTACAAAGTAATGCTATAGGTTGTCATAGTGCCTTTTTCGTAAAATGTTTCGGTAACTTGGAAAAGTTGTTCGTTTTTGTATTGGTACTCTTTCATGTTGAGGGCGCAAGGCACTTTGGGATTGGGGCAATTATTCGCACTTTTTGCGTTGGTGGTGAGGGAAATAATGCGCCCTTTGTCATCATAACGATATATTTCCGAATAAAATCCCGCTTGAGTTTCGTATTCGTTGATGGGATATTTTTTAGAGGCTCGCCTGCCTGAGTCGCGCTGATAATCTTGCAACAGAAGCGTATCTTTCTTGCCTGCTATGGTGCGCGTGATGCAGTGCAAGCTATCGCCCTTGTAGGCATATTCTTTCAAAGTCTTGCCTTCTGTGCTATAGATAGTTTCTGTGGCAGGCAAGTTTTTAGCATTGTAGGTATAGACAATGCGCGTATCAGGCGAGGGCGTATAACTGTCTGACAATACTTTAGTAACTTGTGTACGCGAAAGAGGCTTTTTCTGGGCATTCAGGCTGTCGATGATGGTTCGTTCATACGCGCCTGTAGTTTCCACGCTTTTCGTAATGGTAGGCAAGTATTGATAAACCGTTGTGCCATTGCCAAAACTTTCTCCGCACATAATATCAAGTTTCGTAACTTGGTCTTGCGCATTGTACGCCCATTCTTGCGTGCAGTAGTGCGTGGGGTGATGGTATTTGGTTTGATTGCCCTTTTTGTCAAAGTGCATTTCGTACTCAAGTTGTGGGGCTTTGTCGGTTTTGGCTTTGGTAAAGACCGATATTTGCTTCACACCTTTGTAGGGAGTTTGCGCCCAAACCTTGTTTGCAGTGCAGGCAAGCAAAAAGAAGAAAAAGTAAAATAAACGCATGATTTTTGAGATTGTTTTTTGTGAGTAATAACGTTTTTTATTACATTTGTTGTAAAATTTCGCGCTCTTCTTATGAAAAACTCTATCTGCTTGTTTGCTTGCCTTTTACTTTCGCTTTGCGCCTTGCCTGCTTTAGCACAACAAAAAGATACCTTGTACTTGTTGGAAGCGGAAGAGATTTTGAAAAAAAGCGTCAATACTGCCGAATTGGAGGTAAGCATTGCCAACAAACGCAAACAGACGCTTGCACAAGCCCCTGCTATCGTTACAGTGGTTACGGAGCGCGAAATTTTGCAGTATGGTTGCAAGGACATAGCCGATATTTTACGTCTTATCCCTGGTTTTGAATTTGGAATAGATGTGCAGAGCTTGTTTGGGTTGGGTTTTCGCGGGGTTTGGGCGCATGAAGGCAAGGCTCTTGTGATGATAAACAACACGCCTATCAACTGTTTTGGCTATGGCAACAACAATTATTTTGGCTCTGTGCCAAGTGCGATGATTGACCGCGTGGAGGTCATTCGGGGACCTGGGAGCGTATTGTATGGCGGTTTTGCAGAAGTGGCGGTTATCAACATCATTACCAAAAACGGAAGCCGTTTGCGTGGTGTAGAAGCCACGACACATATAGGAGCTTTTTCGACCAAAGAATGGGTGCATGGCGCGAACCTAAGCGCGGGCATAGCCAAAGACCAATTAGATTTTAGCTTTCATGTAGGCACAAGCCAAACGCCTGTTTCTATTCGCAAATACGAAGATTATGTAGGCAATTCGCTTCAGATGGGCAACAAAGCCTCGTGGCGCAGGTGGTCGCACATCATAGCTGAAGGCAGTTACCGCGATTTTTATTTTTCCTACAACAGAAACGAGCAAGATTTTTTGGCGCAAGATATTTTTGGTACTATTCCCACCAACCCTGTGCAAGGCGTTTATACCAATCAGCTCAATTTCAAGGTGGAAACGCTCCGCGCTCATTATGAGTTTTGGCTCAATAAAAAACTTCGCCTGAAGCCCAATATAGAAATGGCGCGAGGAAATCCGATTTCTACAAGTCAATCGACCACTTCTTACCCCAATGTTTCGCCTACTACTTACCTGAACCCTGCCGACCTTTGGCAAAATAACGCCACGCTTTCGAAGCGTTGGCAAATGGAATTGGAAACGACCTATAGCTTTTCTGAAAAAGATGAAATATTGGGAGGCATAGGCGGGCAAATAAACAGCATTTACAGCATTTCGGCACAAGGGCAAAACGGGCTTCAAAGTAGCCTAAATCCTGCCGATACCACGAGTCGCATCACGCTTGGAACAATTTACGCCTTTGCGCAATACACGAGGCAAGGCAATAGGCTTGGCTTCACTACAGGCGCGAGGACAGAAAAAACGCCTTTTGGTACGGCACTTGTGCCACGTTTGGGCTTTACCTACGTGCAAAATAAATTCAACGCAAAACTGTTGTATGGCAAGGCGTTTCGCGTGCCGTTGTTGTATCAAGCCTTTACGCGCCAATATACCGCAGGCGCGTTAGTACCCGAAATTACGAATACGTTTGATTTGGAAATAGGCTACAAATGGACAAAACAGGCTTACCTACGCGCCAACGCCTTTCATACCCAAATAGACAAGCCCATTACGTACATAGGGGCTAACAATTCTTACCAAAATTATGGCTCTGTGCGAACTGTGGGCGCGGAGGCAGAAATGAAGTGGCAAGCCACGAATTACCAACTTTTTGCTAATCTTGCCTACTCGCGCCCTGTCAAACGTTTTACGAATTTGGATTTTATGAATCAGGCGAGCAATCGATTTCTTGCCTTGCCTACCCTGAAGCTGAACGTGGGCGGGAGTCTTACCTACAAAAAAATAACGATAGGAAGCACTGCTACTTGGCTTGGCACAAGGCACGCCCAAACCAAAAACTCCTCCCTCCAAAGTACGCCTACAGCCGTGATATTGGAAACTGATGAATACCCTGCCTTGCTTTTATGGAATGTCAATGTGCTTTTGACTGAAGTATTCATCAAAAATCTGAACATTCGCCTCACGGGATACAATGTGGCAAATGCACCTTACAAAATGCTACAGCCTTATTATGGCGGACACGCGCCTATGCCTGTGGGCGATAGGCAAATAGACCTTGCCTTCATTGTGAAAATATAATATTTAAAATATTTGGCTCTCTGACAATTTTGTAGAATGATAATGTTAAGTTTGGTGAGGACACCAAACTTGGCGTTTTTAAGCTGTTTTACCCTTACCCCTGTTTGGTGTCCTCACCAAACAGCCATTCACAAAAATTGTCAGAGTACCAAACATTTTGAGCAAACGCGCTTTAGTTCTTTGTAACTACTTCATTTTGAAGGTTATCGTAATGTGCATTGTTTCACACAAGATTGATGTTTAATGAAAGTGAGTCAAATAAGGCTTATTTTCGTATTTTTTCGTATCTTTGCACATCAAAACTACATTTGTGTAAAAATATGCTTGGCAACTTAGATAATGAAGTAATTTTCAAAAAAGCCTTTACGGACATAACCGTTTTTAAGGCTTTTGTACGTGATATTTTGGGCATCGAGGTGGAAGTGGACAAGATAGAAACCGAAAAAAAGTTTGAACCTAAAATCGGGTATGTAGATTTTGAGTTAGATATTTTTGCAGAAAGTACCGACAAACGCATTTGTATTGAAATTCAACGTGTTGAGTATGACCACCATTTTGATAGATTTTTACACTACTTTTTAATGTTGATAGCAGAACAACAAAAAAGTAGCAAGGAATACAACATCGAAAGAACAGTATATGTGATTGTAGTGCTAACAGCTCCTTATAAGATTAGCGAAAAAAATGGCAAGCCTATTCTTGACGAGGTTTTGCTGCTCAAACTTAATCCACAAACTTTGCAAGGCGAAATCAGGGATTTATTCGGACATCAATTTGTGTGCTTAAACCCCAACCACCCCAACGAAGAAACGCCTAAACAAATTCGTGATTGGTTAGATTTAATCTATCAATCTATTCACAGTCCCGAAAGACCTGTTTTAAATACTGATAACGAGGGAATCAAAAAAGCAGTTGAATTGATAACCTTTGAAAATTTAACAGAGGAAGAACGAACAAAAGCTAAAAATAAAGAGGCTTCGAAAATTGTTTTAGCCAAAACAGAACAAATCGCAAAGCAAGAAAACACTCTTGAAATTGCGAAAAATTTTATTTCTATAGGCTTAGATAATGAAACTGTAGCAAAAGGAACGGGTTTAACAGTTGAGCAAATAGAACAGTTACGCCACGCAAAGCAATAAAAACAGGTGTACGCAAACTTAGAGCCTTTGCCTTTTTGTCCCCGCAAACCACAAAAGATAATAAAAAAGGCTACCCTTTTGGATAGCCTCTACAGTTTATTTGCTCGCCATATTCATTTTCTGAAAGGCTTTTTTGCCTTCTTCCAAGAAAGTAACAAAATTATTTTCGTTCAGGTCGTATTGTTTTGGCTCTGCCAGTTTTTTCTCTTGCGCATCAATGAGGCAATAATACGGCTGTGAATTGGTGTTGTATTGCGTAGCTTGATAGTCGGCGTTTAGCTCGCCTACTGTTTTTTTGGTGCGCTTGTCAAACTTAGACACATACCATTCGTCTTTAGGCAAGCCTTTTCGCTCATCAACATACAACGCCACCACGACATAATCCTCGCGCAAACGCTTCAAAACTTCGGGCTTCGACCAAACGCGCTTTTCCATTTCCCTGCAATTCACACAGCCATGCCCCGTGAAGTCAATAAATATCGGTTTTTTTACTTCCTTCGCATACGCTACAGCTTCTTTCAAATCAAAAAAGCCTTCGAGTCCGTGAGGCAAGCGCAACAAATCGCCATATTTGCGGGCTTTGTTGATGTTTTTGCCGTTGTCTTCAGGAGGCAAGTAACCCGCGAGTGCGTCCAAAGGTGCGCCAAACAAGCCCCAAGCCAAGTATGCCACAAACGCAAAAGAAGCCAACGACAAACCCAAACGAGGCAAGCCTATTTTTTGTACCTTGCTATCATGAGGAAAGCGAATGAAGCCCAACAAATAAATCGCCAACAACGAAAACGCTATAATCCACAACACAATAAACAACTCTCTGCTCAAAATGCCCCAATGATACACCAAATCGGCTTGACTCAAAAATTTGAGGGAGAACGCCAATTCCAAGAAGCCTAACGTAACTTTTATGGTATTCAGCCAACCGCCAGACTTAGGCAAGCTATTAAGCCAACTTGGAAACGCGGCAAAAAGGGCGAAAGGCAATGCCACTGCCGAAGAAAAAGCAATCATACCTAAAATAGGCTTTATCATAGCCCCACCCGAAGCCGCAACTAACAATGTGCCTACAATGGGCGCGGTGCAAGAAAAAGATACCAACGCCAACGTAAACGCCATAAAAATAATGCCCACATAACCGCCTTTGTCGGCTTGCCTATCTGCCGCATTTACCCAGCTCGAGGGCAAGATAATTTCGTAGAAACCCAAAAAGGAAAACCCGAAAAATACCAACAACGCAAAAAAGAAAATATTGGGCAACCAGTGCGTACTTAGCCAATTATTGAAGCCCGCCCCGAAAACTGCTGAAAAAAACACGCCTAAAATGGTATAAATGCCCACAATGGAAATGGCATAAACCGCTACTTCGCGTAAGGCTTGCCTGCGGTGTTTGGCGTGTATGGCGCGAATTTCAGCTTCTGTAAGGTTTGTAGTATCTATTTTTTTCTTGTTTTTTGTGAAAAACGTAACGGTCATGGGTATCATAGGAAAAACACAAGGCGTAAGAATAGCCGAGAATCCACCCAAAAATGCCAACAACATAAACGCCAACAACGACTGTGTGGTGTCTTCTGTTTTGGCTGTATTGGTTGTTTTGTCTGTCTTGTTTTGGTCTGTTGCGTTGTCTTGCGTATTGTCTTGCTTGGGTGCGTCTATGCTTGCCTTGCCTGCTTCAGTCGTGTCTTTTTTGTCTTTAGTTGTTTCTTCTGTTTTGTCTTTAGGCGAGTCTTTTTCCTTTTCTTTCTCGCTTGTTTCCTTGCCTTCTCCGCCTCCCGCTTTCTTGCAGAGGTCGCCTGTTATTTTCAAATCGGCAGGTTTTATCTCAAATTCTACGGTTTCGGGAGGCAAGCATTGCCCCGTAACTTGCGAGCAAGTTTGGAAAGCATAACTTCCTGAAATTTGCAAATTATTTGTCAGCACTTTTATTCTTTGGCGAAACTCGGCTTTTTTCTCAAAATAGGCTACCTCGCCTTCCCAAATTTCGTCATGTTTGCGTTTGGGGTTTATCGATTGAGGCTTGCCTACCAACTGATAAGAAGCATGAGGCGCGAAGGTAAATTCTGCCCTTAGCGGACCTTCGGCTTTGAAGTCAGTGGCGTAAATGTACCAATCTTTGGCTATTTGTACCTCGAAAACAATATCTATTTCTTCGCAGGTTTTAGCTTCTGAAACCGAGAGGCGAGTCTTTTCGGTAGTATAATCTTTGATTTGCGCGTGGGCAAATGACGCAAGCAAGAAACAAAAAACAAACAAGATATTGCGCATACTTTGAAAAATTGATTGTAAAACAGTGCAAAATTAACATTGCATTTGAATACATAACATAGCTCTTTTCAAAAAGTTGCATCTTAACAGTTTTTTAGGATTCCACGCTACACACGAATACCCCATACCAATACATCATCAATTTGATGCTCGTTGCCTTTTTGCAACCAATCGAAGAAAGAGCTTCTAAACGCATATTCTTGCTCGGCAGTAGGCAAGGAATGAGCCTGCTTTATCAATTCCTTGAAGCGGGCAATGCCGAATTTTTTGTTCTGCTCGCCTCCGAACTGGTCTAAATAGCCATCTGTAGTCAAGTACAGCATAGCCGACTCTTGAAGTGTGAGCGTTTGCTCTTCGAAAATCCGTGCCTGCTCGCGTTGCTCGCCTCCTATAGCCATTTTATTTCCTTTCAAGACTGTCAGCTCGCCTCCCTGCAATACATACAAGGCATTTTTCGCGCCTGCGTAGGCAAGTTGGCGCGTGGCGGTGTCGATATGCACCAACACCAAATCCATACCATCACGATTATCTGTTTCGGTTTGTTTCAGTGTGCTTCGAATGGCAAGGTGCAAATCTGTTAAAATCTGGCTGGGCGAAGAAATGTGTCGTTGGTTTATAATTTCATTCAACATCTCATTGCCTATCATACTCATAAACGCGCCCGGCACGCCATGCCCTGTGCAGTCTATCGCCGCCACGATATAGCCCTTGTCTGTGGGTGTGAAAAAATAGAAATCACCACTCACTACATCACGAGGGCGAAAAAAAATAAAATAGTCTTCTATGTGCTTGCCTATTTCGGCTTGGGTAGGCAAGATTGCCTGCTGTATGCGCTGTGCATACGAAATACTCGCGGTAATGTCCTCGTTCTTTTTCTCAATCTCTTCTTTGGAGCGTTGCAAGGCGCGTGTTATCAAAAACGTTTGGCGCATATTCATATAACGAAAATGCGTAATAAAAATGCTCCCCGCCCCTACAGGAATGATAAACAACCAAGTGCGTAACCAAATTGAAAAGATAGGCTCGTGATACACCGCATAAAAGGCTATCAAACTCATAGCCATACTTACCAACACACCCACAAGTGCGTATCGCCAATGCCAAATAGACATCAGGCTAAAAGCAATAAAAATAGGAAAAAATGTAAAGGATATGTAGCGAAATGTTTCTGCGTTAGGTGCCATGCTTGATACAATAGCACAAGAAAGACTCATAGACCATATAATCGTATAGCCCATCAGTATCATAGAAAGCCTATAAAAAATATTGAGCAGTTGCACACCCCAAATACACACAGCAGGAAGCCACGTCAGGGCTATGATAAGCTCAAAATTGGCAATATTATCAAACATAATAGCCAAGGTAGTACCTCCACAATACGTAATAATGGACAAAGGCGCACCAATCTTGATAAGCCTTCGGTTGAGCTGTAGCGACTCCACGTGCCAATCTTGGCTATATTGTTTTTTGGTTTCTGCCAACATATCTACTATACATGACAAAAAATAATCCAAAAAGTTTTTACATTGCAACGAATGTTTGTAATTTTGTTCCTAAACCCCCGAAAACCCGTAACCCGCTAACCTGAAACCCCGAAAACCTGAAACCCCGAAAACCCGTAACCCTGAAAACCCGTCTAACCCATAACCCTATCCCCCGAAAACCCTTATGCGTACTACTGAACAATGGCTAAGCGAATACGGCGAGAGCCATCAAAACCCTTTCAATAAAATGGTGCATTGGATTTGTGTGCCTTCCATTTTGTTTAGCCTTATCGGGATACTTTGGTCTATCCCAGCCGAACCTTTGCAAATGTTCGCGCCTACTGCCTACAAGCCTTTTTTTAATTGGGCTACGCTTGCCTTGTTCTTGGCATTGCTTTTTTACATTCGGCTGTCTTGGGTAATGGCAGTGGGTATGTTTGTGATTTGTGTGGCTATGATTGGTGGTGTGTATTACCTTTCGAGCCTCACCTTCGCGCCTTTGTGGGCTATTTCGGTGGGCATTTTTGTAGTGGCGTGGATTGGGCAATTCTACGGACACAATGTAGAAGGCAAAAAACCATCTTTTATCAAAGACGTACAATTTCTGCTCATTGGTCCCGCGTGGTTATTGAGTTTTATTTACAAGAAAGTAGGTATAAAATACTAAAATACGTCAAAAAATAAAAACGCCCTTATGGGGCTTTTTTTTCGCAAACGTTTTGCCTTGTCAGTCTGCAAAATTGCTTGCTGTGAATAAAAAGAGGCTGTCTATCGCGGACAGCCTCTCTGTATTACAAAATCTCGCTTATCATACCCGCGCCTACCGTATTATTGGTTTGTTCGTCTATCAAGATAAAACTACCATTCGTTTTGTTGTGCGTATATCGGTCTATAGGCAAGGAATCAGCCGTTTTTAGTACGATAGTGCCTATATCATTCAGTGCGAAGCCTTCAGTGGCTTCTACTTTTTCGAGAGTTTGAATATTGATTTTATCTATCAATTCACGCACCACACAGCGAACTCGCCTGCTGTTGGTTTGGAGCAAATATTTCGCACCACTTTTCAGCACTTTGTTGTCCATCCAGCAGAGAGTAGCTTGCATTTCTTGCGAAGGTGTGGGCAATTCTGTAGGTTTGGCAAATACATCTCCTCGACTGATGTCTATATTGTCTGCTATGTGCAAGACTACCGACATAGGCGCGAAGGCTTCTTCAATTTCTTTCTCCGCAAATTCTATAGTTTTGATGGTTGTTTCCAAGCCAGCAGGCAAGACCGTTATCGAGTCGCCTTTCCTATAAATACCGCTCAAGACCTTGCCTGCATACCCGCGATAATCGTGCAATGCGTCTGTTTGTGGGCGGAGTACATATTGCACCTGAAAGCGTGCTTCTTTCTGCACAATGTCTTGATGCACTGATACTTGTTCGATGTGTTCGAGCAACGTCTTGCCTGCATACCACGCCATATTAGCAGAACGTTTTACGATATTGTCGCCATTGAGAGCCGCCATAGGTATAAAAACGACTTCGCTTGCCTCCTCGCCTCGCAAAGGCGTAAAGAAGGTTGTGTAGTCTTGCTGAATTTGGGTAAAGACTTCTTGCGAATACTCACGCAAATCCATTTTATTTACTGCTACCACAAGGTGTTGTATGCCCAAAAGATGCGCCAAATACGTATGGCGTTTGGTCTGTTCTGTAACGCCATGCCGAGCATCTATGAGTATAATAGCCAACTGTGCATTAGACGCGCCTGTAACCATATTGCGCGTATATTGGATATGCCCTGGCGCATCAGCTATAATAAATTTGCGTTTGTCTGTATGAAAATACTTATATGCCACATCAATCGTGATGCCTTGTTCGCGTTCTGCACGCAATCCATCAGTCAGGAGCGCAAGGTCGATTTCGCCATCTTCCTTGTTTTTAGTGGCTTTGGCTATAGCTTCGAGCTGGTCTTCGGCTATAGAGTTCGTATCATAGAGCAACCGCCCAATAAGCGTGCTTTTTCCATCATCTACACTGCCTGCTGTGATAAAACGCAAAATGTCCATTTTCTTGAATCGTGATTAGAAATTGAAGTGCAAAGATAGCTTTTTCGAATGAAAAAGCTATCGTTTTGTGTGCTATAGCTTTTTCGAATGAAAAAGCTATCGTTTTGTGTGCTATAGCTTTTTTCGAATGAAAAAGCTATCGTTTTGTGCGGTGTCATTTCGAATGCAGAGAGGAATCATTTGTAGCTCAACGCGAGTTCGGAAATAAAAAAGTTACATACAAGCCCCAGCAGGGCGACATCTTTGTAGCACAACGGTTTAAGTCTTCCAAAGCCCCAGCGGGGCGACATCTTGATAGTGCATAGATGTTGCCCCGCTGGGGCTTGTAGGTGGGTTGTTATAGGGCTACAAAGATATAGCCCCGCTGGGGCAAGCCTATTCAATCCATTGATTTACAA
>RDXI01000370.1 GCA_004292795.1 Bacteroidota bacterium
CACCCCGCTGGGGCTTTGGAAGACTTAAACCGTTGTGCTACAAAGATGTCGCCCCGCTGGGGCTTGTATGCAACCTTTTTATTTCCGAACTCACGTTAATTTATTTTCTATGGTAAAGATAAACATTTCTTTTTAAAACACCAACTTATACTCTCCAAAAGTAATAAATCAAATTGCTCCTTTCGGAAAATAATGACACATCAAATGATGAGCTAACTCCCAACCATTCACAGGAGGCTCTTCCAAGCCTTCTGTAGTAGGAGAGTTATCTAAAGTGCATTGCTCACAATAGACTCCCATATCACTCTCAAGGCATTTTTTGTTTGCGCAATAGTCTAATATTGTTTTAACATCTTGCACCTCAATAGAAAGTTCGTAATCCGAAATCACACTTGGAAGCGTAACATCAAAATTACTGAAAACATTGATTAAATTAAAAACGGTAAAACGTGTACCATTCAGGCAAGGCGCACCTCCACAAATGGCTTTGTTTTGGGTAATATTTATCATTTCGATTTTATTTAGTTTCTCAAAACACCAACTTATACTCCAACTTCATACCATCTAACTTGCTGAAAAGCGCGTCAGAGATGTTTACTTCGTAGCGTTGGGAGGTAAGTTCGGTACTGTATTTTTCTTCGGAATCGAAGAGCGTAACGTGCAAAGGAGAAAAGTTTCGCGATAGAGTTAAGCTTATTGATGAATACGAATTCAATAGATCCAATAACAGCGAATTTATGCCAAACAGCGCGAACTCCAAAGAACTTTGGTAGTCTTCGAGCATAAACGTAGTGAACGCGCCTTTGCTTCCCTGCTTGATAGTTTTGGCTGTAACAATGCCCGCCACGTGGATTTCCTGCTTGTCAAATTCATTGATGCGCGACAAAGGCACAGCCCGAAAACTCAAAATGGCGGTTCTGTATTGGTCTAAGGGGTGTCCCGAAATATAAAAACCGACTACTTCCTTCTCGCGGTTCAGTCGCTCAAGTTTGCCCCAAGGCTCGCCTTGTGGAATGGCGGGTGTAGCAATTTGCGCTTGCGTGCTACCTCCAAAAAGCGAAGCACCCGTATTTTCTTGGTCTTTTTGGAAAGAGTTACCATATTTCACCAATTTTTCTATGAAAGGCATTCCATCTTGCCCTGCCGTGAAGTACGTGGCGCGGTCAATGCCAAAGCTATCAAAACCGCCTGCTTGCGCCAAACTTTCTAAGGATTTTTTATTGACAGCACGCAGGTTCAGCCTTTGCACGAAGTCGAAAATGTCTTTGAACTTGCCTCCCTTGTTGCGCTCTTCTATGATCCCATCTACCGCCGCCTCGCCTGTGCCTTTGATAGCCGCCAAGCCAAAACGAATTTGTCCTTGCTCATTCACCGAAAAATCCAAATCGCTATCGTTCACATCAGGACCTAACACCTGCACGCCCATTTTTTGACACTCTTCGAGAAAGAACGTGATTTTTTCTATGGTCATGTTGTGCGAAAGCACCGAAGCCATGTATTCCGCAGGATAGTTCGCCTTCAGGTAAGCCGTTTGATAGGCTACTACCGAGTACGCGGCGGAGTGAGAACGGTTGAAACCATACTCGGCAAACTTCGCCATGATGTCAAAAATCTCATTGGCTTTTTCTTCAGGAATGTCATTTTTTTCTTTCGCCCCTTTCACAAATGTTTCGCGCTGTCTGTCCATCTCTGCCTTGTCCTTCTTACCCATAGCACGCCTAAGCAAATCCGCGCCACCCAACGAATACCCCGCCAAGACCTGTGCCGTTTGCATGATTTGCTCTTGATACACCATAATCCCAAACGTCCTGCCCAAGAGAGGCTCAAGCAAAGGGTGCGCAAACTCTGTAACTTCCCTGCCATGCTTCCTGTCAATGTATAACGGAATAAATTGTAAGGGACCAGGTCTATACAACGCGTTCATTGCAATTAAATCTTCTATATTATTTGGTTTTAATTGCTTGAGGTACATTTGCATACCTTCGGACTCGAATTGGAAAGTGCCTATGGTGCTTGCATTTTGGTACAACTCAAAGGTTTTGGCATCATCAATCGGAATGGTATCTAAATCAATATCAATTCCTCTATTTTTCTTGATAATTTTCAAGGCATCTTTCATAATGGTCAGGGTTTTTAGCCCCAAAAAGTCCATTTTGAGCATACCCGCGCTCTCTACTACCTTGCCATCAAATTGTGTAACCCACAAATCGGAGTCTTTCGCAGTGCAGACAGGCACACATTCGAGCAAATCTTTGGGCGCGATAATTACCCCTGCCGCGTGAATACCCGTTCCGCGAATAGAACCCTCCAAAACCTTCGCATCTTGCAAAACTTTGGTGCGTGGGTCTTCTGTTAGGGCTAAAATTTCTTTCAATTCTTGCACTTCAGCATAGGCATCACTTAGTTTTGTACCCGGTTTTTCGGGAACATACTTTGCCAACTGATTGGAGGTAGGCAAGTCTAATTCTAAGGCACGCGCCACGTCTTTGATAGCCATTTTCGCCGCCATTGTGCCATAGGTAATGATTTGTGCTACTTGGTTTTTGCCATATTTTTTGATAACATAATCTATTACGCTTTGCCTGCCTTCATCATCAAAATCAATATCAATATCGGGCATTGACACACGCTCAGGATTCAAAAAGCGTTCAAACAGCAAATCATACTTTATCGGGTCTATGTTCGTGATGCCTGTGCAATACGCTACAGCAGAACCTGCCGCAGAATTATGCACTAAAAAGCTGGATGTGAGATAGTTAGCATTGTTTTCTACTTCGATGTCATACACAAAAAGCTCCTTGCCTGTGGACTTGACAGTAGATATTTTTTCTACTTGAACCAAAATAGCATTTTGAGCATTATTTTTCCAATGATTTTCATACTCAAATAATACGCTGTCTGCCTCTGTAGCACACCCTTTCAGGGTGTGTTGTTTGTCATGGCGCACCCTGAAAGGGTACGCTACAGATATTCTTTTTAATTTTTCATTTTCCTCTGCTGTATAAATAGGCAAGTCGATATTTGTTTTGGGAATGAAAAGCCAATCGCCTACTTGTATTTCCCTAGCCTGCAACCACTTCAACGTTTTATCTTTTTTGGAAACTAACACTTTATGGTCTTTGGTTAGCGTAATGCCTTCCACATCTCCATAATACGTTTTGATAGTCAATAATTCTTCTTTCACAGGATACTTAAATGTATTTGTTACTTTTTGCAAAGAACCATCATGCGTAATAACGCTATCGCCTATCTGTACTTCAGGCAAGGGCTTAGTCGTTCCGTTAGGCATTACTACCCGCGCATCTGCCGTAACGCAACCTCGACCTGGACCCACGAACACGCCCATTTTCAGCCCTGC
>RDXI01000371.1 GCA_004292795.1 Bacteroidota bacterium
GTTAAAAGGAGTAATTGCATAAACAAAACCTTCTAATGGTCTATATTCTACTTTATTCCAAACATCTGAATTTGAAGTTGGTTGGTCTTGATAAATTTGAGTCATGAATTCTACGTTATAACGTAAAAAGTCAATCAATTCACAAGAGGCATCTATTTCGGCTTGGTGGGCATTTTTGGATTGCCCAAGCATAGTCGCGGCATTGATTTTAGCCCTGTAAGGTCCCGCTATCAGTTCAGCGGCTTTCAGGAAAATAGCGGCGCGGTGTTCCCAGCTCATATTTGCCCAATCGCGTTGCGCATTGAGGGCGGCAGTAATGGCTTGATGCACATGCGTCGCATCTCCTTCGCTGAAGTAGGCAAGTGTATGTTTGTGGTCGTAAGGGGGCGAAAGGCGCAATTTACGCTCTGTGTGTACTTTCTCGCCTCCGATATACATAGGAATATCCAACACTTTGCTACGCGCTTCAGTAACTGCATTTTGCAAAGCCTTGCGTTCAGGCGAGCCTGCTCCATACCCTAAAACGGGTTCATTCTTCGGAGCGGGAACATTAAAAAATCCTTTTAACATAATCGATGGGGTAAGGGATAAATCAGATTGCAAAGTTAGCATAAAATTGCGATTTCATATACACCTCGCACATTCCAAAAAAACACTTACTTTTGCAAGCTCATTCACTCTCTCACTCATTCACTCATTCACTCATTCACTCCAAAATGCGCATTATCATTAGTGGCGGAGGCACAGGCGGACACATCTATCCTGCCATTGCGATAGCCAACGAAATAAAAATTTTACGACCTGACGCAGAGATACTTTTCGTGGGCGCGAAGGGCAAAATGGAAATGGAGAAAGTACCAAAAGCAGGCTATCCCATCGAAGGGCTTTGGATTAGCGGGCTACAGCGCAAACTTTCCTTGAGCAATTTGTTGCTTCCGCTCAAGCTATTGGCGAGCAGTTGGCAGGCAAGACGCATACTCAAACGCTTCAAGCCTGATGCAGTCGTAGGCGTGGGTGGTTATGCAAGTGCTACGCTTTTGTATTGGGCAACAAGGGCGAAAATTCCTGCCCTCATTCAAGAGCAAAACTCCTTTGCAGGCTTGACGAACCGCAGGCTTGCCTCCCAAGTACAGCGCGTTTGTGTGAGTTATGAAGGTATGGAAAAATTCTTTCCTGCCGAAAAAATCTTGCTCACAGGCAATCCCGTTAGGCAAGACATCTACAACATTGCCGAAAAACGCGCCCAAGCCTTGCAACATTTTGGCTTGAGTCCTGATAAAAAAACGTTGCTTGTGGTAGGAGGGAGCTTAGGCGCGAGGAGCATCAACGAAAGTATAGCACGCAATCTTGATAAATTGGTAGAAGCGGGTTTGCAAATCTTGTGGCAAACAGGCAAGAATAGTTTTGAACACCCCGAAAGCACGCTGTCTTACCTGCAAAACCCTGCTGTAAAAAAGACCGAATTTATTTATGAAATGGATTTGGGCTATGCTGTAGCGGATTTGGTAGTGTCGAGGGCGGGTGCCTTGGCAGTTTCAGAGCTTTGTTTGGTGCAAAAGCCGAGTATTTTTGTGCCGTATCCTTTCGCAGCGGAAGACCATCAGACCAAAAACGCGGAAGCCTTAGTAGGCAAGCAAGCGGGCATTTGTATCAAAGACTCGGAAGCACGCGAGCAACTCTTGCCAGCCATTCTGAACCTCGCAAAAGATGGGAATTTGCAAAAGACATTGAGCGAAAACATGAAGCCTTTTGCCAAACCCCAAGCCACACGCCAAATAGCCGAAGAAGTCTTAAAACTTGTTAAATAAGATTAGAAATGCGTATCAACTACAAAGGTATGCAACTTGCCTGGCTTTTGGGTTTTACGAAACCTAACTAATCAAAAACTTACAATTATGAAAACCTGACTATAAAACACGCTTTCGCGTTGTTTTGTTATGCAAAGTTCTCTCGTTATTGTTGAAACCACAAACACCCCTGCAAGCATTTGTAGGGGTGTTTGTAATAAAAAAAGTATATCGCTTGGTAGGCAAGTTTGCTAAAATAGCCTTAGCACGTTTATTAACGTTGTTTTAACAACTTCATAACGTACAAAAAATTAGCTTACTTATGTAAGTTTTTTTGTAAGTTTTTCGTAATACCTTTTCAAAAAGCCTCATAACGTACTTTCTACGTCATATTCCATCAATAAATTAGTATGCACACCGCGCAGTTCTTGCAGGGCGTGTTTGTCGTTTTGAGCTGTAGCTTGCCTGATGCCTTCCGCAAAAGTAGCCTCTGCCAATACGACCTCGCCTACTTCTTCGTACAAACTACCCGCGTGGTAGTAGGTAGGCAAGTACAGGGGCGCGTGTTGCAAGAGATGTTCGAAACAGGCACGCATTTTTGCTATGTCGTTGGCTTTGCCATATTCGAGGGCAAGCGCGTAGCGCGAAAAGTGGTCTTGGGCATCTTCAGCTATCCACTCTTGTAGCTGTTCGATGCGAGATTTGGGGGTTTGCATGGGGGGAGAAAGAAAAAAGTTGAAAAAAAATAGTATGCACGCATAATATTTTTTTGGTTTTTCGAATTATTCACTAACTTCGCAACGTTTTTACAAACGTTTGAAAACACTCGCCTTAATTGTATTGTTTTAGTTACAAAAATACGCTTTTTTTATGAAAATATTAGTTTGCATTACGCACGTTCCCGACACAACCTCCAAAATCGCCTTTACCAATGGCGATACTGAACTCAACAAAGCAGGGTTGCAGTTTGTGATAGGACCGTATGACGACTACGCGCTGGCGCGTGCCGTTGAAATCAAAGAAGCACAAGGCGGTACAGTAACTGCTTTGAACGTAGGTTTGGCAGAAACAGAGCCTACTTTGCGCAAGGCGTTGGCTATTGGGGCAGATGATGCTATCCGCATTGATGCAGACCCTACTGACGCTTATTTTGTGGCTACGCAAATAGCGGACATTGCCCGCAAAAACAACTATGACCTCATTCTCATGGGGCGTGAGTCAAGCGACTACAATGGCGGACAAGTGCATGGTATGGTAGGCGAGATGCTTAACTTGCCTTCGCTCTCGCCTGTGATGAAGCTCGACATCGAAGGCACTGTAGCAAAATTGGCACGTGAGATAGAAGGAGGCAAGGAATACATCGAGGCTTCATTGCCGTTGGTGTTGGGTTGCCAAGAGCCTATCGCTGAGTGGAAAATCCCCAATATGCGTGGCATCATGTCAGCGCGTACCAAGCCCTTGCAAGTGGTTACGCCTGTAGGTCAGGAAAATTTCACTTCAGGCGGTCGCTACGAACTCCCTCCTGCGCGTTCTGGTTGCAAATTCGTTGATGCTTCCGAAGCCGAAAAACTCATCGAACTCCTTAAAAACGAAGCAAAAGTCCTTTAAAAGATGAAAGAGGAGAGATGAAAGTTGAAAGTTAAGTTTTGCAATTCAACTCTCAACAATTCAACTCTCAACTTTCACCCCTCAACAATTCAACTTTCAACTCTCAACAATTCAATGGCAATATTAGTATTTGTAGAAACAGCAGATGGCGAAGTTCGTGGCTCCTCACTCGAGGCAGTGGGCTATGGCGCAGAACTCGCTAAACAATTAGGCGTACAGGCTTCTGCCATCGTATTAGGCACAAGCGTAGCGCAAGATAAATTAGCCAAAATAGGCAATTATGGCATTACTCGCGTATTGCAGGTAAGCGATGAACGCTTGAATCAAGGCGTTATTCAGGCTTACACCAATGCGCTTGGGCAGGTTATCAGTGCGCAAGGTATCACAACGGTACTTTTGGCAAAATCTTCTTTGGGAGATGCAGTGGCGGCACGTTTGGCAGTAAAAATGCAAGCGGGCTTGGCTTCGAACATTACCGAATTGCCTTTGAGCGTGGCGGGTGGCGTGTTCCAACTGAAGCGCAGTGTCTATACAGGCAAGGCTTTTCAAATCACTGAATTGAAAACGCCTAACAAAATTTTGGCTCTCAAGAAAAATGCGTTTGCGCCCGTTCCCACAAGCGACTCGGCTACAGTAGAGCAGGTAAGCGTGAACTTGGCAGAGGCAGACTTTGGCGCGAAAATCGTGAAAACGGACAAAGTTACAGGCGAGTTGCTCTTGCCTGAAGCGGACAAAGTGGTGTCGGGTGGTCGTGGCTTGAAAGGTCCCGAACATTGGGGCGTTATCCTTGAGCTTGCAAAGGCTTTGGGCGCGGCTACAGGCTGTTCGAAACCCGTATCTGACCTTGATTGGCGACCTCACCACGAACACGTGGGACAAACAGGCGTGAAAGTAAGCCCTAACCTCTATATCGCGGTGGGCATTTCTGGCGCAATCCAGCACCTTGCAGGCGTTAGTTCGTCTAAGTGCATTGTGGTTATCAACAAAGATGCTGACGCGCCTTTCTTCAAAGCGGCGGATTATGGAATCGTGGGCGATGCCTTCGAAATCTTGCCTAAATTGACTAAAGCGTTGCAGGCTCTATAAGTGGCAGGCTTGCCTACCCCAAAAACCAAGTCAATAGCAATGTTGGCTTGGTTTTTTGCTTGCCTATGTTATTTGGATAATAACGTAACGTGAATTCGGAATTATACTAAAATAACGTGAGTTCGGAATTAGATTTAAATATAAAATAATGTAAATCAATGGATTGAATAGGCTTGCCCCAGCGGGGCTATATCTTTGTAGCCCTATAACA
>RDXI01000372.1 GCA_004292795.1 Bacteroidota bacterium
GTCCTATTGGTGGACGATAACGATACCGACAATTTCATAAGCAAACGCATTATTGAAATCACAAAATTTGCTGACAAGGTGATTGTGAAGAACTCTGGCAAGAGTGCTTTGGAATACCTCGAATCGGCACAAAACAATGAAGCGGAGCTACCAGACGTAATATTTTTGGACATCAATATGCCCATTGTAGATGGCTTTGTGTTCTTGTTTGAGTTCGAGATGTTTCCCGACAACCTCAAGCAGAAGTGCAAAATCATCATACTCTCCAGCTCGAACAACAAGCGCGATATAGCCAAGATTGTGGACAATGAGTATGTCATCAAGTTCATAACCAAGCCTTTGACAGAGAAAGCTTTGCAAGAAATTCAAGGAATTTTGGCAGAAGGCGCATAAACTTGCAACAAAATCACGCTTTTATCAGTTTAATACATTATCGTACCCTAACCGTTGCGAAACGCTTAGGGCTTTAGTACGGAATTTTACTCTCTTACAATACAAGGGGAAAGAACGTTCTCCCCTCTCTTTTTTATGGAAAACAAAAAAAACAACCGCTTTCAAAAAAGTTTCGCTGGGAAGCGCAATGGCGGTAACGGACAAAAACGTCCTTTCAAACGTTTTGACAACAACGAAGGTGGAGAAAAACGCCCCTTCAAACGCTTCGACAACAACGAAGGATGCGAGAAAAGACCTTTCAAACGTTTTGACAACAACGAAGGTGGAGAAAAACGCCCCTTCAAACGCTTCGATAACAACGAGGGAGGCGAGAAAAGACCTTTCAAACGTTTTGACAACAACGAAGGCGGAGAAAAACGCCCTTTCAAACGCTTCGACAACAATAGCGGAGAAAAACGCCCCTTCAAACGCTTCGACAACAATAGCGGAGAAAAACGCCCCTTCAAACGTTTCGACAACAACGAAGGCGGAGAAAAACGCCCCTTCAAACGTTTTGACAACAACGAAGGAGGCGAGAAACGCCCCTTCAAACGCTTCGACAACAATAGTGGCGAAAAACGCCCCTTCAAACGCTTCGACAATAACGAAGGTGGAGAAAAAAGACCTTTCAAACGTTTTGACAATAATGAAGGTGGAGAAAAACGTCCCTTCAAACGTTTCGACAACAATAGTGGCGAGAAAAGACCTTTCAAACGTTTTGACAACGAAGGAGGCGAGAAACGTCCCTTCAAACGTTTCGATAACGAAGGTGGAGAAAAACGCCCTTTCAAACGTTTTGACAATAATAGTGGCGAGAAAAGACCTTTCAAACGCTTCGATAACAATGAAGGTGGAGAAAAAAGACCTTTCAAACGTTTTGACAACAACGAAGGTGGCGAGAAAAGACCTTTCAAACGTTTTGACAATAACGAAGGTGGAGAAAAAAGACCTTTCAAACGTTTCGACAACAATAGTGGCGAGAAAAGACCTTTCAAACGTTTTGACAACGAAGGAGGCGAGAAAAGACCTTTCAAACGTTTCGATAACGAAGGAGGCGAGAAAAGACCTTTCAAACGCTTCGACAACAATAGTGGCGAAAAACGCCCTTTCAAACGCTTCGATAACAACGAAGGAGGCGAGAAAAGACCTTTCAAACGCTTCGACAACGAAGGTGGCGAGAGAAAACGCTTCAATAACGACAGGTAAGGCGAAAAACGCCCTTTCAAACGTTTCGACAACGAAAGAAGCGAAAAAACACCCTTCAACGATAATTTGAAAGACGAGTTCGAAACATTGGACAACTTTCAAATCACAGAAAACGAACCCCAAAAACGCAAACGTTTTTTGGTGCGCAGAGAACGCCCTACCCAATATAAGCCACAAACACAAGATGGCGAGCCACAACTTACCAACGCTGAACAAGGCTTGATACGCCTCAATCGCTATGTCGCCAACGCGGGCATCTGTTCGCGCCGCGAAGCAGACGATTTGATAAGCAAAGGCAAAGTGAGCGTAAACGAGCAAGTTATCACTGAACTTGGCTACAAAGTGAAAAAAGGGGACGTAGTGAAATATGACGGCAGACTCATCAACCGCGAAAAATCGGTGTATATCTTGCTGAACAAACCCAAAGACTACATCACAACTGTAGATGACCCCGAAAACCGCAAAACGGTTATGGATTTGATACAAAATGCTTGCGAAGAGCGCGTGTATCCTGTAGGAAGGCTTGACCGCGACACAACGGGCTTGCTACTCCTTACCAATGATGGCGACCTTGCGCAACGTTTGGCACACCCTTCTTTTGAGGTAAAGAAAATTTACCACGTAGAATTGGACAAACGCATTACTGACGAAGATTATAACAAATTGTTCGAAGGCGTTTTGCTCGAAGATGGCTGGGCAAAAGTAGATAGCGCGGAAATCTTGACTGCCGAAGGCAATACACTTGGCGTAGAAATTCACTTAGGACGAAACCGCATTATCCGCCGTATGTTCGAAGCCTTAGGCTACGAAGTCGTGAAACTTGACCGCACTATGTACGCAGGACTCACGAAAAAAGACATTGGACGCGGGCATTGGCGTATGCTTTCACCTGAAGAAGTGCGACATTTGAAATTCTTTTAACGATATACTTTCAAACAAAAAAACCTCCGCAATGGAGGTTTTTTTGTGGTATATAAAAAAACTATGTGAGAAACTATAACAAACGGAAACCGATGCTTACCTGCCCAGAGAACATTTTTTGTTTTTGTTGGTCGACTTGTGCAGGATTGACATTGTTCGTGGGAACGCTACTCGCATCATATCCTTGGTAAATGTTGGTCAAGTTTTGTTGCAAACGAAAATCGATATTGAGGCGTTTGAAAAGCTCTACACCCAAACCGCCTTGCAAACCAAGTTGCAATTTTTTTACTTGGCTTGTGATGTCTTCAGTAGC
>RDXI01000059.1 GCA_004292795.1 Bacteroidota bacterium
CAGGACAAACCGTTTTACAAAATTTCTTACGGGTGGAAGGGGCGAAGGGTTGAAAGGTAGAAGGGCAAAAAGGTTGAGGAAGAAGGGTAGAGAGAAAAAAACAGCAAAAAAACTCAACTTCTCCACCTTTGAACCCCTCCACCCTTGCACCTTTCAACCCCTCCACCTCTCCACCTTTCACCCCCCATGAAAATTATCCCCGCTATAGACCTCATAGGAGGCAAGTGTGTACGCCTGACCGAAGGCGACTACAACACCCAAAAGACGTATAACGAAAACCCTGTAGAAGTAGCACAAGACTTCGAGGCGCGGGGCATCACGCGCCTACACCTCGTCGACCTTGATGGCGCAAAGGCAGGCAAGATAATCAATCACCACGTTTTGCGCGAAATAGCCCAAAAGACTCGCCTACAGATAGACTTTGGCGGAGGCGTGAAGTCAGACGAAGACCTCGCGCTTGCCTTCGAATGTGGCGCGAAACAAGTTACCTTAGGCAGTATTGCCGTACAACAGCCCGACAAATGCATGGCGTGGCTGGAGCAGTATGGCGCGGAAAAATTGATATTAGGCGCAGATGTGAAAGACGAGCAAATACGCATCAGTGGCTGGGCAGAAAACAGCCAAATAAATTTGTTTGATTTTTTGGAAAAATATGAAAAGTGCGGAATAAAATATGTAATTTGCACCGACATTGCCAAAGATGGTAAACAAGAAGGGACTTCTATTGCCTTGTATCAAAAAATACGAAACCGCTTCCCACACTTGCACCTCATAGCAAGCGGAGGCGTTACCTACCAAACAGACCTCGAAGCTCTACAAGCTATGGACGTGTATGGGGCTATCGTAGGCAAGGCACTTTACGAAGGCTCGCTTTCTTGGGAAACCCTCTTGTCATTTAACATTTAACAAGGATCATTTATCATTTAACAGTTATCATTTAACAAGGAACATTTAACCCTTTTCTTGCCTACAAACCCGAAAACCTGTAACCCCGCTTACCCTTCCACCTTTCTACCCTTCCACCTCTCTACCCTTCTACCTCTCTACCCTTCTACCCTTCCACCCCTCTACCCTTTCACCCTTCTACCCCTTCCCTTATGCTCATCTATGACCAAGCCAAACGACATTTTTTAGGAAACTTCCCTACTGTATTGCCCATCGAGCAAGCCTACGTGCATATTGGTATGTTTATGGGTTGGATGCTTGACAATGAATTGTATAGCGAGATGTTCGAAGATGAAGAAGGGCATCAACTCCTCCGTTTCCAAAGGCGCGAAGTAAGTTGTTCGCTTTTGAGTGCTATGTGGGACGGCTATTTGGGCGAAGACCTATTCAACGAAGAAGGCAATGCCTTTTCGGTGTATTATTATCAAAGTGGTATGTATCGCAAGGATTATCAGCGCACCCTTGCCGAAAACTTGCCTTCCTTTTACCACGTAGAGGATAGCTGGGATAATTTTGAGAAAATGTCAGAAGTCATTACTTCGCGCTACGAAGAGTGGAAAAAAGCAGGCAAAACTGTAAATATTGATACCTCCGAACCCATAGAAGCATAAATTTTACTCCAAAAATTTGCTATTGTTCTTTTTAGGTTTGAAATTTGTTGTTCTTAATCATATCCCCATCTCAAAGGGCTTAATTTTGTACCCCAACAATGAAGCATCTTAGGCTATTGCACATACTATTTTTGTTCTTATCTGTGCTTTGTGCTACCGCTACGGCAGTAGGGCAGGCGATAAATTTAGATAGTTTGAGCAAATCGCTACAAATAGACAAACAGAACTCTACCAAAAAAGTAGATGGCTTGTTGATGATGGCAAAGCATTGGCAAGAGCAACGCAAAGACCCGTTGCGTGCTATGCAGTATGCCAACATTGCTACATTGCTTGCGGACAAGCTCAAATACACAAAAGGCGTTTCCGAAGGTTTTTTTGTGATGGCTACCTGCTACGAGAACATGGGAACGCGCTCCAAAGCCTTAGAATACTATCAACTTAGTGCCAAATATTACCAAGTTCTTGCTGACCAAATACCTAAGTTAGCGAAGTGTTATCGTGCCATTGGCAACATTTACTACTCTTTTGGCGACTACAAAGAAGCCCTACAATATCACTTAGAAGCCAAAAAAGCCTACGAAAAAGCGGAAGACAACAAAGGCATTGCCGCGAGCTATAGCAATATTGGCATTGTTCAATCGGCTTTGGGTGATGTAGAAAGTGCCTTAGAGAGCTACGAAAAGACTATAGAATTGGCAAAACAAACCAATGAAATGAAAAGCATTGGCATTGCCTACAACAACATAGCGACTGCCCACGAAAAACAAGAAAAATATACCCTCGCCCTCGAATACTACGAAAGGGCTTTGACTATTTTTAAAGAACTGAACGAAAAAGCAAGCTTTGCCAATACCTTAGTGGGTGTGGGTGATGTGTATAGGAAGCAAGAAAAATTGAATGACGCAATGAAAAAATACGTGGAAGCACGCGACATTCAGGAAAAAGAAGGCGACAACGAAGCTATGTGCTATACCTTGATGGGCTTAGGTGATATTTTGCTCTCGATGAACCGCCCCGAAAAAGCTATAGAATACTATCAAAAAAGCCTTGCCACTGCCAAAAGTTTAGGAATTAAAGAAACAGTACGCGACAATTATCAGCGTGTAGCGAAGTTATACGAAAAATTGGGGCAAATTGCCCTTGCCTACCAAAACTACAAAGCATACAAGGCTTATCACGACTCTATTTACAACGACTCACGTTTGTCGTTGGTAGCCGAGCTACAAGTGCGCTACAAAACTGACCTGCACATGCAAGAAGTAAAAAAACAGCGCGACCTGAACGAGGCTATCAATGCTGAGAAAAACAGGCAAGCTGAAGATTTTACGTTGGGCATCAGAAACCGAAATTTTATTATCATTGGGGCTATTGTGTTTTTGGCTCTTTCGTTGATTTTTTTGTACCTCATCAACAATGGACGCAATCAAATTCGAATGGCTAACCATCAATTACAACACCAAAACACAGAAATAAACGCCCAAAAAGAAGAAATAGAAGAACAACGCCAAACTGTAGAGCGTACTTTACACAAATTGAACGATAGTATCCAATATGCCAAAACTATCCAAGATGCTATTTTGCCCAGCCCCCAACGCATGAAGAAGGTGTTAGGCGAGCATTTTGTGATTTATAAGGCAAAGGATATTGTGTCAGGCGACTTTTATTGGTTGAGCCAAATAGAAAACAAGACCTTCATTGCGTTGGTCGATTGCACAGGGCATGGCGTTTCGGGGGGCTTTATGTCTATGATTGGCAACGCGCTTTTGAGCGAAATCATCAACCAAGAAAAAGTACACTCGCCTGCTGACGCACTCGAAATGTTGAATGACAGCGTAAGCAATTTGATTGAAAACAGGGTGCAACATATTGCGATTGGTATGGAGGTCGCGCTTTGTGTGATAGAGCCTTCGGAAGAAGAAGGCAAGACTAAAGTTACGTTTTCGGGTGCAAAACGCCCCTTGTTTGTGCTTGAAAAGCCCGTTAATTCGCATGAACGCCAAGAAATCAATGAAATAAAAGGCGACCGCGAGCCTATAGGCTTCGCTGTGGGAGGAGAGCGACATTACCAAAATGTGGAACTCCTTTTGGATAAGGGCAGTCTTTTGTATATGTGTAGTGATGGTTTTGCCGACCAAGCCAACAAAGCCAACAAACGCTTTGGCACGCCTCGCCTGAAGAAGGTAATCGAAGAATTTTCTGACCGACACCTTTTCGAACAGCACAAAGCCCTCGAAAAAATGCTCAACGAATTTCAAAACGGTTCTGCCCAACGTGACGACATCACGCTGATAGGCATTAGGGTTTGACATATTTTTTTGCCCAAAACCAATTTTTTATATGATTGCTTTGAACGATACCTACAAGCTTGCCTTCCGATATACGCAAGCGCAAGTACAAGCCTTTGCTGACGTAACAGGCGACCAAAATCCCATTCACATAGACGCGGAATATGCAAGTACAACGCCTTTCAAGAAGCCCATCATGCACGGATTTTTGAGTGGAAGCGTGTTTTCAAAGGTATTTGGCACACTCTTTCCGGGTGAAGGCACGATTTATTTGCGCCAAACGATGGAATTTTTGCGCCCTATGTATGTAGAAACTGACTATGAGGCTGTTTTTACGGTGAAAGAAATCAATGCGGAAAAGCACCGCGCTATTGTGGAAACAGTCATTTATGATACTACCACCCAAAAGGCTTGCCTACGCGGAGAGGCGGAAGTGATGAATGATAAGAAAATATAAAAACAACTTGCTTGCCTATTTTGTATAAGTAGGCAAGTTTTTTATTTGCGCTTTGTGTGAAGATGCTCGTGCTGTTGAATTACCTTCACAAATCTTGCATACATTTGCAAAAAAGCATACATTTGCAATATGACTACTTCATCTTACGATTACATCATCATTGGCGCGGGTTCAGCGGGTTGTATATTGGCAAACCGCTTGAGTGCGAACCCAAGCGTAAGCGTGCTATTATTGGAGGCAGGAGGCAAGGACTCGAAGTTGGAAATTCACGTACCCGCCGCCTACTCAAAACTTAATCATTCTGCAGTAGATTGGGGTTTTTATACAGAGCCACAGCCTTTTGTGAACCACCGCACTATGTATCAGCCTCGAGGCAAGGTATTGGGCGGTTGTAGCTCCACGAATGCGATGGCGTACATACGAGGCAATAAATTGGATTATGACGATTGGGCGCGTTTGGGCAATGAAGGCTGGGACTATGCAAGCGTATTGCCATATTTCAAAAAATCGGAACACAACGAACAAATCCAAAACGACTATCACGGGCAGGGAGGCGAGCTGAACATTACGCAAGCTAAAGTATATAGAACGCCCTTAGCAGAGGCATTTGTGAAGGCGTGCCTCGAGCAAGGCTTGCCTGCCAATGACGACTTCAATGGCGCGGAACAAGAAGGCGCGGGTTTCTTTCAATTTACTATCAAAAACCAAAAACGCTGTAGTACAGCAGTGGCTTTTTTGAACCCTATCCTTGCGCGTCCCAACCTCAAAGTTATCACACACGCCAGAGTGCGCAAACTTTTGATAGAAAAAGATACAGCTACAGGCGTGGAGTTTGAACTTGGGCGAAGTTTGCAAACTGTCCAAGCCAAACGCGAGATTATCCTCTCGGCAGGGGCTTTCCAATCGCCACAACTGTTGATGCTTTCGGGCATTGGTGACAAGGATTATTTGAAGAAAATGGGCATTACCGCCAAGAAAAATTTGGAAGGTGTGGGACAAAATTTGCAAGACCATCTTTTTTGTGTGATGAGTAGCCTTTGCAACCAAACCATCAGCGCGAACTACGCCCTAAAACCCGTAAACCAAATGCGCTATTTGGCGCAATATATGGCGTTCAAAACGGGACCTTTTAGCATAAGTCCCTTAGAAGCAAACGCTTTCCTGCGCTCTGACGACACGCAAGACCGCCCCAATGTGCAGTTTCATTTTACGCCTGTTCACATAGGCAAGTATGACGCGGATATGTACGACACTTCGCAATACCCGCCTACAGACGGTTATACAGTCTTGCCTACCCTTTTGCGCCCCAAAAGCAGAGGATTTATTGGGCTTCGGTCTGCCAATCCTGTGGACGCGCCTATCATTCAACCCAACTACCTAAAGCACGAAGAAGATGCCAAAACTATGATTCTTGCCTGCAAAAAGGCGTTTGAGGTCTTGCAAAGTGATGCTTATACGCCCTATCGTTTGCGCCAACATTTCCCAGAACGTATGGGCAGTGATGAAGAAATTTTGTTTCACATCAAGCGCACTCTCGAAACAGTGTATCACCCCGTTGGCACGTGCAAAATGGGCAATGACGACATGGCAGTGGTTGATGCGGAACTGCGCGTAAGGGGCATAGACCGCTTGCGGGTAATAGACGCTTCTGTGATGCCTAACATTATCATGGGCAATACCAACGCGCCTGTGATGATGATAGCCGAAAAAGGCGCGGATTTGATACTAAAAGGCAAATAAAAAACTTGCATTGTGTATTTTTTGCTTATTTTTGCAAAACTTTTAACCAATTTTGCCTGTTTGATGAATATTGTTTGGTTCAAACGAGATTTGCGCCTACGCGACCACGCGCCCCTTTGCGAAGCATTGGCAGGCGAGGAGCGGGTTTTGTTGGTCTATATCTTTGAACCCTCCGTACAAGCCTATCCCGACTGGAGCTGGAGGCACGCACAATTCCAATATTTTTCTATCCAAGCCATGAACAAGGATTTGGAGAAATACAGCGCGAAGGTGCATATTTTCTTCGGAGAGGCGCGAGATATTTTTGCGCATCTGCACACTGAATTTGGGCTAAAAGGTGTGTACTCGCATCAGGAAACGGGCAATAAACTTACCTACGACAGAGATATAGCCCTTGCCTCCTTTTTCAAGGCAGAAGGTATCACTTGGCACGAAACACCTGCACAGGGCGTACAGCGTGGCAGGCAAGACAGGCAAGGCTGGAGCGAAGCATGGGAGCGCGATATGCAAGCCCCGTTGCAAAACCCCGACTTAGGCAAGCTACAACCGCTTGAGTTTGAAGTGCCTGTAGATTTTTGGGCTACCTACAAACACCAAAAAAAATTCAAAGAATACCCCAAGCAGTTTCAGCCCGCAGGCGAGGAAAAAGCGTGGCAATGCCTCAAAACCTTTGCAAACAAGCGTATTCCCAACTACCTGAAACACCTTTCCGAAGCCGAAGCCTCTCGGCATTTTTGCAGTCGTTTGTCGCCTTATTTGGCGTGGGGCAATATAAGTACAAGGCAAGTGTATCAATATTGCCAAAACAAATCCGAAAAAACAGCCTCAAAACGCAACGTGGAAGCCTTTTTAGCGCGGTTGCGTTGGCGTTCGCACTTCATACAAAAGTTTGAAATGGAAGAACGCTATGAGTTCGAACACCTGAACAAAGGCTACGCAACCCTCGAACAGCCTTTGAACCTTGCCTACCTCGATGCATGGAAACAAGGCAAAACAGGCTTTCCTATCGTTGATGCGAGTATGCGATGCGTGATAGCTACAGGTTATCTGAACTTTCGTATGCGGGCTATGTTGGTGTCTTTCCTAACTCATGTGCTTTGGCAACCATGGCAAAGTGGCGTGCATCATTTGGCAAAATATTTTTTGGATTATGAAACAGGCATACATTATTGCCAATTTCAGATGCAGGCAGGGGTTTTAGGCACAAATACCATTCGGATTTACAACCCTGTGAAGCAATCGCAAGAACAAGACGAAAAAGGCACGTTCATACGGCAATGGTTACCCGAACTTGCGCACTTGCCTACCGCCCTTCTGCACAAGCCTTGGGAAATGACCGCTATGGAGCAAGAAATGTATCATTGTCGTTTGGGCATCGAATACCCCTTGCCTATCGTGGAGCTAAAGCCCGCTATGCAAAAAGCCTCACAAATCTTGTGGAGTTTTCGCAAATTGCCTGAAGTTTTGCAAGAGAACAAGCGCATCTTGCACCGACACATAGAACACAGCGTAAAGGACGAACAAGAATAAAATATAACTTTTTCAATAAAAAACAGTTATTAATAAAAGAAAAAGTATATTTGTGAAGTTTTTATTCTGCCATAAAAATCTATCCATTACCCTTTGTTATACATAATCCATGAAGAACATTATATTGATTGATGATGACCCCATCAATAACCTTATTTGCCGTAAAAAACTACTCAAAGCACGCACCGACCTCAATATCAGCGAGTTCTTGATGGCAAGGCGAGGCTTGGAGCATTTCCTCCAAAACTCACCCGAAGTAGATTTGTTGCTGTTGGACATCAATATGCCCGACCTTGACGCATGGAGTTTTTTGGACGAACTTGTAAAAAATAATATCTCTATCCCCGTAGTGATTATTACGTCCTCCATCGACCAAGACGACATAGACAAGTCTAAAAAGTATGAGATGATAATCAACTATATCATCAAACCCATCACTGAAGAAAAAATCGCGACTATCATTGCGCATTTGGACTAATGCCTGATTTTTAATCGGGGTAGGTAGGCAAGGCTTCCAACAGCGTCAGGCTTGCCGTATCATATACAAACATCATCGAGCCGTTGGTAATGGCAACAAAAGGGGCTTGCACTACCCAATTATAGGTGTGCGCTTGTGCCAACGTATCTTCTTGCAAGGGTATGTAAGGAGCTTTGCACTCTATGAGCAGAAAAGGCTTGCCTGCACGGTCATACACCACAATATCAGGTCGTTTAACGCGGTTCGGATACGCTATCCCTCTTTCTATTTGCATGAGATTGGAGGGATAGTTTTGTTGTGTAAGCAAAAATATAATGGCTTGCCGTACCCATTCTTCAGGCGTAAGCACAAAATATTTGCCCCGCACTGCATCAAAGATATACAATTCTTGGTTTTGTTTGCGGAGTGTAGGCTGAAAAGCAGAAACATCAAGCAACATTACAGCAAGTTGAGTTTATCAATCAGTTGTTCATTCGTAAAGGGTTTGATGAGGTAGCCATTCGCACCGAGTCTTGAGCCTTCATCTATCACGGACTGTTGCCCTACTGCACTGACCATCAATATTTTAGCGGGTAATTTTTCCTCTCGCAATACCTTCAAGACATCAAGCCCCAGCATATCAGGCAGGATATTATCCAACGTGATATAGTCGGGTTGTAGCTCAAGCGCGAGGTCTATAGCTTGTTCGCCTGTGCCTGTTTGCCCCACTACCTCGAAGCCTGCTCCTGTGAGCGCGTCTTTCAAGATAGTGCGCATATAAAGCGAGTCATCAACAATTAAAATTTTTCTCATACTTTTATCAAAACGAAAACTATGCAAAGATAGCTTTTTTCATGAAAAAGCTATCAGTTTTTGATAGTTATAGCTTTTTTCATGAAAAAGCTATCAGTTTTTGATAGTTATAGCTTTTAAAGCAAATTTGCAAGTACAATCTCCCATAAAATTATGAAAACCCTCGACGAACAATATATGCAACGCGCTCTGCAAATAGCGCAATGGGGCGCAGGCAAGGTTGCTCCGAACCCTTTGGTGGGCTGTGTGATAGTGGCGCAAAACCGCATCATAGGCGAGGGCTGGCACGCCCAATTTGGCGAAGCCCATGCAGAAGTGAATGCTGTAGCAAATGTATTGCCTGCCGACCAACACCTCTTGGCGGAAAGTACATTTTATGTAACACTTGAGCCTTGCAATCATACAGGCAAGACTCCGCCTTGTACGGAATTGTTGTTGCGTGTGCGCCCGCAAAGAGTGGTTGTGTGCAATTTGGATTGCAACCCTATCGTGGCAGGCAAGGGCATAGCTCGCCTACAAGAAGCAGGCATAGCCGTAGAAGTGGGCGTACTCGAACAGGCAGGCAAGGAGCTAAACAAGCGTTT
Source organism: Bacteroidota bacterium (assembly GCA_004292795.1). GTDB lineage: Bacteria > Bacteroidota > Bacteroidia > Cytophagales > Microscillaceae > RDXI01. The sequence goes on from RDXI01000059.1 coordinate 9,423, forward strand.
TTTTACGTACCACACCTTGAAACGCCCCTACATCATCTTGAAATGGGCAATGACCGCCGACCATTTCATAGCACGCACAGATTATAGCTCGAAGTGGATTAGCAACGCACAGGCGCGTCAGTTGGCGCACAAATGGCGTGCCGAAGAGCAAGCGATAATGGTAGGCTCGAATACGGCTTTGCACGACAACCCCGCGCTGACAGTGCGCGACTATGTAGGCAAGAATCCTATCCGCGTTTTGGTAGGCAAGGCAGAACGCTTGCCTGCTGATGCAAACTTGTTTGATGAACAAGCCCCTACGCTTGCCTACGCTACAGACTTGCCTACCCTGATGCAAGAACTGTATGCGCAAAAGATAATTTCAGTCTTGGTCGAAGGAGGCGCGATGCTCTTACAAGGCTTGATAGAGGCAAATTTGTATGATGAAATCCGTACTATCCAAAACCCCGAAGTTTTGTTCGCGCAAGGCATCAAAGCCCCTGTAGCGCGGGGTGTTTTGGTGGAATCACACGTTTTTTCAAAAAATATTATAAATTTTTATAAAAACTGAAAAAAAAAACTTCCAAACTAATAGTAATACTATTTTGTTTTGTAACTTGCAGTGCGGTTGTGTGAGGCATTTCTATAGAATTTTATTTTGTTTAACTTTCTTAAAAAAATGTTAAACAAAATGTAATTGCCTTATTTTCAATCAGTTAGTATATAAGTGCTGTTTGCAGTCTTTTGAGGCGTTTTTTAAGAAGCATTGTAAAAATATTTCTGCTATAAATTTGGAAGTATCCAAAATATTGTTTAACTTTGTTTCAATAAAATTAAACAAAATATTTTTTGAACCACTTATGGCAACTCTCGAATTCACTACCCTCAATCAAATGTCGAAATCACTTCGCCCTTTTGCGCTGAAGCTCACTAAGGACTCAGAAGATGCTAACGACCTCTTGCAAGAAACGCTCCTCAAGGCGTTTACGAACAGAGAAAAATTCAACGAAGGCACGAACTTGAAGGCGTGGCTATATACCATTATGAAAAATACCTTCATTACCAACTATCAGCGTTTGGTTAGGCGCAATACCTTCATAGATACTACAGATAGCTTGCACTTCATCAACTCGCCTGACAGCACTACAGATAACCTTGCCTACTCGGAGTTTGCAATGAGCGATATAGGCAGGGCGATAGATAGTTTGGACGAAACATATAAAACGCCTTTTATGATGCACTATCGCGGTTTCAAATACCACGAAATAGCAGAAAGGCTCAAAATTCCTATTGGCACTGTGAAAAACCGTATTCACATTGCCCGCAAAGAATTGAAAGACCAACTTGTGCAATATGCGTAACAAAAATCCATGTAACCGCAGGTTGCATGGATTTTTTGTTGATTTACAATGTTTTATGTGTAAATTTAATTCCGAACTCATATAAATTTAGGGTGTATGCAACAAAAAAACAGTGGGCTTTTTGTGGAGTTCAGGCAAGGTCGTATTGCGCCAATCCCTCACGCGCTTCGTGCAAATCCATTCATCGGGGGCGGTGAGTTGGGTAGCTATGCAAAGGAACGTATCAGGGTGGCACGTCTTGAGCAAGGCTTCTACAAGGGCTTTGTTGCGGTAGGGCGTTTCTATCCAGATTTGGGTTTGTTTGCGCTTGCCTGCTGTTTTTTCCGCTTCGCGTATGGCTTGTTCGCGCTCTTTTTCGGCAATAGGCAAGTAGCCATTGAAGGCGAAACTCTGCCCACTAAAGCCCGAACCCATCAATGCCAACAACAAAGAAGAGGGACCCACCAACGGCACAACTTCGATGCCCAATTTATGCGCCTCGCCTACCGCCAACGCGCCAGGGTCTGCTATCGCAGGGCAACCCGCTTCGGATAAAATGCCTGCTTGCTTGCCTGCCAAAATGGGCTGTAGCAGGGCGCGGACAGTAGGCAAGTCTGTATCTTTGTCTAAGGTTTCGAACTGCAGTTCTTGAATGTTCAGCCCCAACTGCAAACTGCTGATAAAACGGCGTGCTGTGCGCACATTCTCGACCAAAAAATAAGAAGTCTGTGCTATGACCTCTGCTATTTCAGGCGAAAGCACGTGCCTTTCTGCCTCCAAAGCAAGGGGCGTAGGTATGAGATATAATTTTGCCATGAGCTTAAAAAATAAAAATAACTTGCCTAAAAAAATACTACGACCACAAAGACCTGTAACATAGACGGCTCGTCTGTGTATTGTTTTTTTTCGCTTGTAGCACACAGACGAGCCGTCTGTGGTACATATCGAGCTTAAAAAGTAGTGAAGCCTTTGAAAAGTAGGAATAAGAAAAATACTACCCAAATGCCCCCTATGAAATGCCAATAACGCGCCAAAAATCGCCATTTCAGTTGATTAGGCGGATTGACGTGGAAAATGTAGGACTCAAGATACGAACTTTTTTGGTGCGCAATCACTATGCGCCAAACCAAAAAGAACACACCGCCCAAAACGTGCAAGATGTGCAAACCCGACAATACATACAAAAACGCCCCTAAAAATCCGCCTCGAAGGTAAATTTTTTGGCTTTGTAATAAACTCCAGCCCCACATTTGCGCCAAGATAAAGCCTACAGTAAGCGCAAGCGTAGCCCACAGCGCGAGGCGATAATATGAAAATTGGTCGTTTTTGGCAAACTTGCCTGCCTGCTCCAGCGTGAAACTGCTCCCCACAATCAACAAGGTGCTGAACCAAAAAACGGTAGGCATCTTGCCTGTAGTCCACGAAATGCCCTTGCCTGAGCTTAGCGAGAGCATAGCCAACAACAAGCAAAAAAATGTAAGTCCTATGCTCAATAAGCCTAAGCCTAACATAAAGCCCATTGGTTCGCGTCTTTTGAAAAGTCCTGTTTCCATGTGAAGTATTGGGGGGTGATGGTCTGTAGCGTAGTTTAGTCAATATGCGCAGGCTAAAGCCTACGCTACAGATTTTATTTCTATTTCTAAGGTAACAACATTTTGTAATAAAATTTGGTTTGAGAAAAATATTTTTTCTTTTTTCCCATTTTCATTTTAAATTTGCTCAAAACGAACCATCTATGATAGATATGCAATTTTATGAAGCCTTCGACAGCAGACGCGTAACGCTCAAAGAGTGGGAACGCTTGTTGGGGGAAGGCTGGGACAGAGTGGGAACGGGCTTTTTCAGACAAAGATACTATTACGACAAGAAATTTCCGAATAGCAAGGCAGAGTGTATGCCTTTGCGCTACAACCTTACCAAACCATTTGTATTGAGCAAGAGCCAACAAAAAGTGCTTCGCCAAAACGAAGACCTGAAGACCATTATCCGCCCTTTGCAATTAGATGATGAACAGTACGACCTCTTTGAACGTTGGGAGGCTTCGCGCTTTGATGTGGGCAGTCCGCTTCGTACTTGGGTAGCAGGCGAGAAAGTACCTTTTCGCTCTCATCAGGTTTGTGTCTATAAGCACGATAAGTTGATTGCCATTAGCTATTTCGACATTGCACGCAAGGCACAATACAGCACTGTAGCAGGCTATGACCCCGATGAAATGAAGCGCAGTCTTGGTACTTTCACGCTCTTGAAAGAAATAGAACTTGCGTTGCAGAAAAATAGACACTATCATCACCCTGGGTATGCGTACTTTGATTATACTGCCTTTGACTACAAAAAACGCTTCCCCAACCCCGAATACTTCAGTTGGCTTGCCTTCGAGTGGCGACCTTTGGTCTTTCCTGCTTGAGGCAGGCTATACAGCATATCACAAGACGCTCCCTCGAGGAGCGTTCTTTTTTCATTCAAATACAAAAAAAAGCTCTCAAAAAACGAGAGCTTTTTTCATTCAAACACAAAAAACACCCATTCGAGCATATCCTTGCCTACCTTCAGGCACATGGAGAAAAAAGGTGTGAAAAAGCGTGTTTTCTTTGCATTGTCAATTTTACTTGACGCACTCAATCAAGAATTTGTGAGCAAGCATACTAGCGATATCCTTACATATTGGGCGAGTATAGATTAGACAACATGATTTTTAACTAAATTATAAACCCCGAAAATATATGCCCATCACCCTTTCTCAACTTATCCCTGCTAACAATGCAAATGTAGGGTATGCTTTGGCTAAAGAATTAGCCCTTCAAACGGTCGCTCAATTTGGCGCGGTGCGCAGCACTGGCACAGGTATAGCAGAAGCTTCGTGTTGCGCTGCTGTTGCGATTAACCCTAACCCTGTGACGCATTTTCAAGCCGCAAACCCTATCAATGGAGGGGCAGCTTTACCATATTCAATCGCTTATGGTAATTCTCGTATTGCCGCATCCGGTTTAGATACGGGCAATCTTGGCGGACATGCTGAACGGTGCGCACTTACAGCAGCAGCAGGGGAAATGCTTTATCTATTACCAGGTAGTAACCATGCCGTATTATTTGTAGAACTTACTCCTTGTGGTGCGTGTCAAACTTGGTTAAACGGAGGAGGTGGCGGAGTAGCAAATCCTTTTAATGGCATATTTAACGGAGCCGGAATTGTAACACTAAATGTATGGTGGCGATGGGCTTATCCTGACGATGGAGGGCTTGCAGCTATGAAAACATTTCATAGTTGGACTACTTTAACGCAACAAAATGATATTAACGTGAATTGGTAACACAACCAAAGTACCTTATTCTACTTTTAGGTGTTAGAAGATGAGTGACGAATTTACATGAGCAAAACAATTTGTCAATCATTTACCTTCGCCACCTAAAAACAGCTATCCATCTGCATCTTTCTTACAAACTACCCTCTCAAAAGGGTAGTTTTTTTGTTTTTTAAGTTATTGTAATAGTTATTTATAATAGTGTAATTGTTAATTAAGTCAGTGTATTAATCCGTTGAGTTGGTGTATTAGTCCGTTAAACCAATGTACTACTCCGTTGAGTCAGTGTACTGCTCCGTTGAGCCAGTGTACTACTCCGTTAAGCCAGTGTACTACTCCGTTGAGCGAATGTACGTGATTTTGAGCAAAATAAGTGCTACAATGACCTAACGGAGTAATACAATGGATTAAATAAGTAAGATTTTATACTAACTTGCCTACTTGTGCGTTACAGGGATATATTCATTCTATTCTCTTATATGATAAAGAAAAAAGAAAGTTTGCGCGTCTATAATTTTTCAGACGCTTTGCTTAAACAATTTGCCGACCAGCTATTGGCAAACGTAGCACGCGACAAGCGGGAGTTTGAACAGCGTGGTTTTAATGCTGACAAACAAAGTGCTATTGAGAAACTTATCAGAGAGTTTGAAGATATTGCTTCTGATGACTTCTTAGAGGGTATCAAAATCACCACTACAGAAGCTAAGGACTCGGCGCGTGCTGAAGTAGAAAAAGGCGTGCGCACCTTGTTTGTGATGGCAGAAAATGTATTCGGTACGTCTTCAGGCAAGTACAAGACATTTGGTGACGCGGCACTTACACGCCTTAGTGATGAGCAGGCAGTGCGCAATGCTCGCGGGGCTGTGAGAGCGGCTCGCCTATATAAAAATGAGTTGGTAGGCGAGGGACTTACTGATGATTTTTTGGCAACTTTGGAAAAGCATATTATTTTGCTTGATGAGGCTATTGATACACAAGTGGCATCTATTCGTGATAGGAATATTGCGGTGGAGGAGCGTGTGGAAGTGGGCAATAGGCTCTATGCAGAGTTGGTAAAGCTCTGCAACACAGGCAAGGATATTTTTTATGCTATCAACGAAGCGAAGTACAACGATTATGTAATTTACAACACGCCCACAGGCAAGGCGGAAGACTTGCCTACTGCTACGGAGGAAGGCGAGGTGTAAACAAAAGTGTTTTGGGGTAGGCAAGACTTGGTGCAGTGATGCGCTGAGCCTTTTTGTTTTTCATTCAAGTACAAAAACGCCCTCATTTTCAAGGACTTTTTTTCATTCAAAGACAAAAAAGCTCTCAAAAACGAGAGCTTTTTTCATTCAAACACAAAAAACACCCATTCGAGCATACGCTTGCCTACCTTCAGGCACAT
>RDXI01000373.1 GCA_004292795.1 Bacteroidota bacterium
AAAAAAAAAAAAAGCCTTGTTTGGCGCAGTCCGTTTATCCTACTGAAGTAGCCACCAAATCGGGCTGGGCGCGTTCTACCGAATATACCAAAGCCTCCATAGAGCATTATTCTGAAAAATGGTACGAATACCCCTATCCCAATGCGGTCAATGTAGCGGGTAGAGTAGGAGGCATGGAATATCCTGCTGTTTCGTTTTGCGAAGCAGAAGCCCAAAATGGCGAGCTTTGGGGCGTTACAGACCACGAATTCGGACATAATTGGTTTCCTATGATTGTAGGCTCGAATGAACGCCTGCATCCTTGGATGGACGAAGGCTTTAACCAATTCATCAATCATTACAGCACGTCAGCCTTCAACAAAGGCGAGTACCCCAGCTACATGAACCAACGCGGTATGGAAATGATGCTCTACATCATGCCCGAACTGATAAGCAAACACCGCGAAAGCATTGCGACTTATCCTGACGTGGTGCAACCCAATACGCTTGGCATGACTGCCTACTACAAACCCGCGTTAGGCTTGTATTTGTTGCGCGAAGTGATTTTAGGAAACGATAGATTTGATTATGCGTTTAGGCATTACATCAAGACATGGGCATTCAAACACCCCACACCGATAGACTTTTTCAACTGCATGGAAAATGCGTCAGGCGAAAATCTTGCGTGGTTTTGGCGCGGTTGGTTTTATGGCACAGGAGGCATCGATTTGGCTATCAAAGACGTAACTTACGAATCAGGCAAGCCCGAAAATGGCGCACTCATCACTATAGAAAACAAGGGCGAAATTCCTATGCCCGTTTGGATAGAAGTTACAGAAAAGAACGGCAACAAAAGCACTGTGAAATTGCCTGTAGAAATCTGGCAACGTGGCGATGAATGGTCTTTCAAATACCCCTCGAAAACCAATATCGTGTCCGTAACCTTGCACAAAGGCGACTATGTATTCCCTGACGTAAACAAGGCAAACAACGAATGGAAGGAGAAATAAAAATAGCCTATTCTTACTTTGTAATAGCTTTGCAAGAAAAAACACTTATTCGAGGAACGCTTCAAAATTATGATAAAACGAACCCTTACCACCCTTGTATGCCTTGCCTACGGCTTGGCGCAACCCGATATGGCAAACGCGCAAAAAATCAAATACCCCGTTACCAAAAAGGTGCAACAAACCGACACCTATTTTGAGGTAAAGGTGGCTGACGAATATCGTTGGCTCGAAAACGACACCGCTCAAGACGTGAAAGAGTGGGTGATTGCCCAAAACAAAGTTACGTTTGATTATTTGGGCAAAATAAGCTACCGCGATAAAATCAAACAACGCCTGACCGAATTGGCGAACTATCCGCGCTATTCCGCGCCCTTCCGCGTAGGCGAGTATTTTATCTACAGCAAAAATGATGGCTTGCAAAACCAAAGCGTGTATTATATCCAAAAAGGTTTAGCAGGCGAGTCAAAAGTTTTCCTCGACCCAAACACACTTTCCACTGATGGCACAGTCGCGGCGAGCTTGATGGGCTACTCCAAAGACAAAAAATACATTGCCTACAGCGTGTCTAAGTCAGGTTCGGATTGGCAAGAAATCCGCGTGAAAGAAGTGGCTACAGGACAAGATACGCCTGACAAAATAGAGTGGGTAAAATTCTCTGGCGCGGCTTGGTTGGGCAATGGCTTCTACTACAGCGCGTATGACAAACCCGCAGAAGGCAAAGAATTTTCTGCCAAAAACGAATACCACAAGGTATATTACCACGCACTCGGCACGCCCCAAAGCCAAGATAAATTGGTGTATGAGGACAAAGAACACCCTTTGCGCTACCATAGCGCGAGTATAACTGATGATGACCGCTTTTTGATTCTGTATGCTTCGGAAGGCACAGATGGAAGCGAAATCAAAATCATGGATTTCAAATCCACCAAAAAAGAGTTTCAAACACTTTTCGAAGGGTTTAAATATAACTATAGTATCATTGACAACATAGATGACAAAATGTTGGTCTATACCAATGACGGCGCACCCAATTATCGCCTCGTATCGGTGGACACGAAAAACCCTGCCCGCGAAAATTGGCAAAATGTCATTGCCGAAAAAACGGACTTGCTCGAAGGCGTAAGCACCGCAGGAGGCAAGCTCTTTGCGCAATACCTCAAAGACGTTACTACGCGCATTTATCAGCACGATAGGCAAGGAAAATTAGAACGCGAGGTAGTCTTGCCTGCACTTGGCACTGCGGGCGGTTTTTATGGCGAAAAAGAAGATTCTTTTGTGTTTTATACCTTCACATCTTTCACGTATCCAAGCGTTACATACAAATATGACATAGCCACAGGCAAGTCTGAAGTGTTTAGGAAAGCTGAAGTAAAGTTCAATCCTGATGACTTCGAAACCAAACAAGTTTTTTATCCAAGCAAAGATGGCACAAAAATCCCTATGTTTTTGGTCTATAAAAAAGGCTTAAAACTCGATGGCACTGCGCCCACCTATTTATATGCGTATGGTGGTTTCAACATCAATCTTACGCCTTCTTTCAGTACGTTTCGCTTGCCTTTGCTCGAAAATGGCGGTATTTATGCGATGGCGAACTTGCGCGGAGGAGGCGAGTATGGCGAAGCATGGCACGAAGCAGGGAAGTTGCTCAAAAAACAAAACGTGTTTGATGACTTCATCGCGGCAGCGGAATATTTGATAAAAGAAAAATATACTTCTTCTGAACGCATAGCCATTGCAGGCGGTTCGAATGGCGGGCTGTTGGTGGGGGCTTGTATGGTGCAACGTCCCGAATTGTTCAAAGTAGCCTTTCCTGCGGTGGGCGTGTTGGATATGTTGCGCTACCACAAGTTTACGATTGGCTGGGGTTGGGTGGTGG
>RDXI01000374.1 GCA_004292795.1 Bacteroidota bacterium
TGAAAAAATAGTGCAAAGCCTTAGCACGCCTTGGGCAATAGCCCGCACCGTATTGGTGTTTGGAATTAGCCAAACCGCCAGCCGTAGCAACATTATTTTATGGGTAAAAAAATCGTTGGAAGAACAAAAAAATATCAAAGTGGTAGATGACCAATGGCGCACGCCCACACTTGCCGAAGATTTGGCTCTGGGTTGTTGGCTCATTGCGCAAAAAGAGGCACAAGGCATTTTCAATATTTCAGGCAAGGAAATGCTTACGCCTTATGACATGGCTATCGCGACGGCTGATTATTTTGGCTTAGACAAGTCTTTTATCACACGTACAGATGCCTCTGGCTTCTCACAGCCCGCAGTGCGCCCTCCGAAAACGGGTTTTGTGATAGAGAAGGCAAGGAAAGAGCTTGGCTACGAGCCGAAAAGTTTTATGGAAGGAATTGCTATAGTGGCGCATCAACTTTAGGCTTTAGACATTCCCTTATGTAGGGGCAACCCTTGTGGTTGCCCTTTTTCGCACACATATTTTGATTTGTCCATAAAAATTTGTGTTGTTCAGTAGCCGTTGTTTGTGTCCCACAAACAACCCGTGCAGGCTTTTTTAGCTACAGCCTATTCTATAAGTGGTTTGTGGGACACAAACCACGGCAGTTTCTTCCAAACACCAATACGGTGCGGGCTATTGCCCAAGGCGTGCTAAGGCTTTGCACTATTTTTTCAACTCCTTACATACCCAATCTAAGGTTTCGGACAAAGGGCGAAACTCGAACTGAAGGGCTTGTTTGACTTTTTCATTTTGATACGCATAATTGTTCTTGCCCAACATAACCGTTTCGCGTGAGATAAGGGGCTTGCCTCCCGTAAAGAGCGATTGTAAGTAGGAAAGTCGCCACGCCAACGCACCCAAAAAGGGCGTAATGATGCGGTTAGGCGGTCTTTTGTTGAAACGTTGTGCGATTTGTGTGAAAACGTCTAAATAAGTAGCCTCGCCTGCACTGACAATAAAACGCTCCTCCAACATATCATTCAGCAATAACTTTACCGTTATCTCGGCTACATCTCGCACATCAACATAACTCAACTGTCCTTCGGGATAATAGCGTTTTTCGCGCCACACATAGCGAAATATTTGCGTACTGCTTTGCTCCCAATTTCCCGCGCCCAAGATAATAGAAGGCTGTACGACCACAGCAGGCAAGCCTTCTGCCACGCCACGCCACACTTCCAACTCTGCCAAATACTTCGTTTTGGCATAATACGTATTGAGGTCAGTTTCTTGCCATTGTGCGTTTTCGTCTATAGTGAGCGAGTCTTTATTGCGCCCCAACGCGGCGATAGAACTAATGAATAAAAATTTTCGGATAGGAAAGTCGAGTGCCACATTTACAAGATTGGCAGTGCCATCAACATTGGTGCTGTAAAGCTCTTTTTTGTCGCTTGCGTGATAAGAAACCTTGCCTGCGCTATGCAGTACATAGTCGCAATCTTTGAGGTATTCGCCCAAAGTAGGCACATCATGCAAGTCGCCTTCTACCCATTGCGCCAAATTTTGTAGAGAAGCGGGTACGCGGTCTTTGTTACGGCACAAAGCGCGAACTTCTAACCCCGCCTCGCGGAGTTGAGGGAGTAAGTATTGCCCCAATAAGCCTGTGCCACCTGTCAAAAAAACTTTCATAATGCTACAAAGATAGCTTTTCTGTAAGAAAAAGCTATACAAAAAAGCGATTCTCATAGCTTTTTTCTCAAAAAAGCTATGCAAAAAAGCTATAAGAATAGCTTTTTTCTCAAAAAAGCTATGCAAAAAAGCTATAAGAATAGCTTTTTTAAGAAAAAAGCTATCTTTGCACTATGTATAAACTATTGTACCTAACAGGGCTGTTTTGGTTCTGCCTACAGGCAAGCTATGCACAGCAAAATTCCGAAAACTTAGTACCGAACCCAAGTTTTGAGCAAATTTCAGACTGCGACTTGTATTTTGAGGAATTTCACAAAGTGGCGCATTGGAAAAGCTATAATTTCACGCCTGACATCTTTCATACTTGTTCGCATCTTACCTTCTTGTCCACGCCAAGCAATGTGTTCGACTTTCAACAACCTGCCGAAGGCAAGGGGTATGCGGGCATTATGACGTATCATGTGGAATATCCTAACGAAGTTATAGGGGTAAAACTCAAACAGCCCTTGCAGGTAGGCAAGCATTACCGCCTTTCGTTCAAAGTAAGCCGAGCCAAAACCCACGCAAGATATGCCTCTGACAATCTCGGAATGTTGCTCACGAACAGCCCCGACAAAGCCGTGTATGCAGGCAAGGCGCACATGATAATGGACGAAATCATTGAAGAGAGCGAAAATTGGGTGCAAATCTCAAGCGTTGTGCGAGCAGATGAGGCGTATCAATATGTGATGATTGGCAACTTTTTTACAGAAGAATATACGCGCTTGCGACAAATGAGCGAAGGAAATTTTGAAACAGCGTATTATTTTGTTGATGAAGTAAGCGTGCAACTGACTACAGACTTGCCTACCCTTGTACGAACCCCTACACGCATAGGAAAGTCGAATGTTACCGTTTCGAATACGCCCCTGAACGGCAGTGTGTACGCGCTTTCAGGCAAGGTAATAGACGCTATCACGAAAGAGCCTTTGAGTTCAAAAATAGAACTTGTCGTGCCACTAACTACCAAAAAAGAACATTTGGAAACACATTATACAGATGGTTCGTATGCCTTCACAGGCATCGAAAATCCAGACCGATTTTTTATGAAAGTGTCGGCACGCAATTATTATCCGCAAACGCACATTGTAACGATAAGCCGAGAAGAACCCCGCGCCCAAAAGAATATTTACCTCTATCCGCTCAAATCAGGCGTAAATGTATATCTGAAAAGTGTGGAGTTTGAAGGAGGCACGGAGCAACTCACACCTGAAGCCATCAACGAATTGCAACATTTCGCCCAAGTGATGCGCGACAATCCGCTTATGGAAATAGAGCTACAGTCCATCACAGACACAGACGCGCCAGATGCGATGGCTCTTGCCCAAAAACGCGCCAAGTCCGTACAAGATTATTTGGCGATAGCAGGCAAGATAGACCGCCGTAGGCTCAAAACGGTTTCTTTGCAACAAACCCAAGCCAACAGCGAAGTAGGCAATGCTTCCGAAGAAGTCCGCAAACCTGATAGAATAGAGTTCAAAGTGTTGAATTAGCCTTAAATAGCTACGTTGTAAAAATACGGCAATACATGACAACGTAGCTATACAAAAACAGAATAAAACCAAGATTTTTTATAAAAAATACGCTATTAACAACCTTTTAACGGCTTATATTTGGTAATTAAAAAAATAATCTTTTGTTTTGCATCACAATTCAATTGCTCGTGCCGAATTTTTTACGGTACTATTGCCCAAAGCAATTGTTTTATAAAGAAGCATGGAGAGAACAGGCTCTACGAAATGCTGGCAACCTACCCCCCACTCGATAGCA
>RDXI01000060.1 GCA_004292795.1 Bacteroidota bacterium
ACAGCTATGTATATGCACAATATGAACTTGCCTACCAAAAATGGCACTTGATAACAGGCGCGAGGTTTGATGCACATACTGTATATGGTTCGCAGGCAAGCCCCAAAGTTTCGTTGCAATTCAAGCCCAACGCAAAACTTGCTTTGCGCGGTTCGGTAGGCAAGGGCTTCAAAGCTCCCGATTTCAGGCAACTGTACCTCAACTTCACCAATGCTGTAGCGGGTTATTCCGTTTTTGGTTCAGAGGAATTGCCACAAATGCTCGCACAATTACAAGCGCAAAACCAACTTGCCGACATCTTGCTCAATCCTGATGAAATAGGCAAGCTCGAAGCCGAAAAATCTACCAACATCAACATAGGTCTGCAAGCTACACCCGCTAAAAATCTTACCTACAACCTCAATCTTTTTCGCAATGATGTTCGCAACTTGATAGAGTCGCAAATGGTAGCCCGAAGAACTAATGGACAAAGCATTTTTAGCTATAGAAATCTACAGCAAATTTTTACGCAAGGCATCGAAACAGACGCGAGCTATAAGTGGAAAAACTGTAGTTTTTCTGTAGGGTATCAATACCTGATAGCCAAAGACAAAGCCGTTGTAGCCCAAATAGCGCAAGGCGAGATTTTCAGGCGAGATGCACAAACATGGGTTACTACCCGCGTGCAGGCTGACGAATATGGCGGACTGATGGGGCGCAGTCGCAATATGCTGAATATCAAAGTTTTTTATCAAAATGAGAAGAAAGGCATTTTGGCAAATGTGCGGGCTGTATATCGTAGCAGGTTTGGCTTTGGCGACCTGAACAATAACGCCATTTTGGATGCAGACCAAGAATATGTAGCAGGTTTTTGGACGCTTCATGCTTCGGTAGGCAAGGACTTCGTGAAGCAATGCCTTCGCCTACAGATAGGCGCGGAAAATTTCCTGAACTACAAAAACGAAACTTATCAGCCCAATCTTGCAGGAAGCCTCGTGTGGGCGAGCCTTCAATTCAATGTACTCAAAAAGTGAAACTAAACCATTTTATATAACCATGAAAATATCTTTTGTTCTTTATTTCCTCATCAGCTTGTACGTAGGCGGTTTTATGCTCTACGGAGGCTACCAAAAATTTGCCAAACCCTTGCCTGCCCCTACGCAAATGATTGAAACCTTTGAGAAAGAAGGCGCGACCAAAATGAAGCAAGACCAAAAGCTCATTATCCGAAATTATGTCTTTGGTATGAAGCAAACGGGCTACTTCTGGCAGTTTTTGGGCTTCTGCGAATTGCTCTTTGGGCTAATGGTCTTGAGCCAATACTTCCGCTTCGTGGGCGCGGTAATGCTTATGCCTATCACGGTTCAGATTTTTCTTTTTCATCTGTTCTTAGAGTTTCACGACACTGAAGAATTGATAGAAACAGGTTTGCTCCTTTTGGGCAATGTTGCCTTGATTTTCAAGGAATACAACCAATGGAAACCGTTAGTTTTTGCCAAACCATAAAACCATTTTATATATGAAACGTTGCATTTTTTACCTTTCCATCTTGAGTCTTACTACTTTTTTGGCTTCTTGCCAAAAGGAAGAAGAACAGCCCACGCCCTCGCCTACGCTTGAAGTGCGCACTACGCATAACTTGCCTGCTGATGCCTCTACGCCCTACACAGGCAAGTTCACGCTCTATAGTCTGAAAGACAAAGCGATAATAGCCAATGCAGACAGCGCGACCAACAAATGGGACATTGGTTTTCGTGGCACTACGCTTATTATCAATGGTGGCACTATGCGCACAGGACAAGGCGGGGCGTACATTCATACGGGTTTGTTCGAGGAATTGCGAGAAATCCCTGCTACCCAAATCTTCCGTACTGATGAGAGTGCTACCTTGTTAGCCATTCCCACAGGTTCGAACAATGGCTGGTACAATTACAATCCTGCCAATAATTGGATTAGTCCGTTGGCAGGCAAGGTATTGGTTATCCGCACAGGCGAGGGCAAATTTGCGAAAGTAGAGATTTTGAGTTATTACCAAGACTCGCCTACTGCGCCCTCGCCTACCGCCCAAGCACGTTATTACAGCTTCAGGTATGTATATCAACCTGATGGCTCTCGTACATTCTAAATCCTTACAGGTTCTTTTGCACCAAAAATCCTTGCTACTTTGTGGCAAGGATTTTTATTTTCTACGCTTACCCAAAATGCAACATAATACCAAAATAAATTTTAAAGTGCATAGAAAACATAGGCAATGCTCAATAGGATAGGGTTTGAAACCCTATCCTACGAAGCGAAAAATGCTATATCTGTAGCGTAGGGGTTGCAACCCCTACGCTATGAAAAGTATATTTTTCGCGCAAGTTAAGTTTTATTTTAGTATAACGTAAATTCTGAATCAAATTTAGAGCTAAAACATTGTAAATCAATTTATTGAATAGCCTACTAAAACGATTGAGCCATTTGGAGGTGTTAGGTTGCTTACGCCTCCACCATTGCCTCCATGCGTGCTTCGAGCAAGTCCATAATTTTCGGGTGGGCGACTTCATCAAATTTTCGGGCAAAAAGGTTTCCGCCTGTCAATAAAAAGCCCAAATCGTCTTCAGTAAAAGTCTTGGGGCGCAGTTTGATGTCGCCATCAGCCACCCAAATAATGGCGCGTTTGTCGTCATTTATGAGCTTGCCTCCAAAAGACGTATTCATCAAAACCGTTTGAAAAAAGCCTTCGTCTGCTATGAAAGTATGCAGATAAAAGTCTTCAAATTTTTGTACTTCGTGGCTGTTGCAAATAAACTCACAGCACGCCCTTGTCAGAATCATCCACTGCCCGCCAATGTACGAAACCGTGTTTTGCATATAGGAGCGTTTAATGGGCTTGCCTACATAGCCATCGAGGGTTTCCTCGAAGTAATGCTCGATGCGGTTCATGGTTTCGGGGCGTTCTACGGCTTGGTTCAAGACCTTGATGTAGTTCTTGCCTGCATTGCGGCTCAAAAAATCTTGGATTTCTTCTTGAGGCATCAAAGGGAAATCTTGCCCGCTTAGGTTTATAAAAAAATCCCATTGGATTTTTTTGTCCAATAGGAATTTGATTCCATTCAATTCTGCCTGCACCATACTATAACCGCCCCAAAGTACATTTTCACTTTTTAAGAGGTAGGTATGCGGAAAGTCGGCTAAAAAACTTTGAATTTCTGCATGGATTGTTTCGCCTGCTTTTTGGTCTATATGCACCAAGTAATGATTGCTTGCGTGGTAAATAGCCTTGAAAAGCCTTTTGAATTGTTGCGGAAAGCGATGCACCAAAATAAAGTAGGCAATGTTGCTTGTTTGATTTTTCATGTTGTTAGGATTTTAAGTGATAATCTTTCGTGGAAAAATGCAAAATATTTACAAATATTCTCGATTTATTTATGCAAATGTAATGAAAATTATCAAAACTTCCTATTTTTGTAGGCTAAAAATCCTTTTTTAATTCCGAACTAATATCCACAAAGTTCAAAAACCAACCATACAATCGCGGGGCAATAGCCTTGTGATGCGTGTTTTTTCTTGTGCGGAAAATTTATTTTTGGCGAAAATAGCGTCTGTAAGATTTTGCAGGTTTTTGATACTTTCAGGCAAGTTTTGGAGGCGGTTTACATCACATTGCAAGACTTGTAACTTCTTCAGCTTGCCTATAGTGTTGGGCAATGTTTCGAGCAGATTATGGCTCAAAAACAGGAGTTTCAATTCTCGCAACTTGCCTATCTCGGTAGGCAAGGCAAGCAGGGCATTGTGCGAACACGCCAAAGTACGCAAACTCCGAAACTTGCCTACCCACGCAGGCAAGACTGCAAGCTGATTGTGCGAGCAAAGAAAATAACGAAGATGTTTGAGCTGTTGCAGTTCAGTAGGCAAGGTTTGTAGCAAGTTGTGGCTACAGTTCAAGGTCTGCAGATTTTGCAACTTGCCTACCCACGCAGGCAAGGCAGGCAGGCGATTGTGGTGCAGAAGCAGTATTTGCAAGTTGCGAAATTGTTGGATTTCGGCAGGAAAGGCAGTCAGTTGTTGGTCTGAAAGGTTGAGTTTATATACTTGGTCGGGTGCTTGCAATGCTTCAGCTATATTTTTATAAAGGGGCTTCGAAGCAAGCGTAGCCGAGTCGAGTGGCGCGTGAGTTGGTTGGGCAAAAGCCTTGCCTACCCCACCCAAACCGAATAGCACAAGCCCACAAAGGAATAAAATGTTTTTCATAGACGCAAAAATACAGCACATAAAATTTAACACACACTTAACAGCCCCCTGAAGCGAAAAAGAGTAGTTTTGCACTTTACTTTTTGCCATGCAGTATTCCTGTTTGCCTTTCGAGGCTACCCACGCATTTAGCAACATTTTCTTAGACTATGTTGCCGAAAAGCCCGCTTTGCGTGATTTTTATGCGTTTGCGCCTCGTATAGGGCATTTTGCGCAAATGATAGCCAACAAAAAATTCGAGCCAAGCCAACGCCAAACGTTGGTGGAGGCATTGAAACAACAGTACGCCACTGTGCCAAACGCGCCTACAGCGCAAATAGAGGCATTGCTACAACCGAATACTTTTACTGTTACTACAGGGCATCAGCTTTGTTTATATACGGGTCCGATGTATTTTGTGTATAAAATCTTGACGACCATTCGCCTCGCGGAAGAGTTGAAAAAAAATTATCCAGACTATCATTTTGTGCCTATTTTTTGGCTCGCCTCCGAAGACCACGACTTCGAGGAAGTCAATCATTTTCATTTGTTTGGGCAAAAAATCACGTGGGAAAGCACCCAAAAAGGAGCAGTAGGCAAGTTCGCCACAGCGGAATTGGCGAATGTGTTTGCGCAAATGCAGGAAAGACTGCCCAATTGGGAGGCGATTTATTTGGAGTCAAACAATTTGGCAGAGGCTACTATTCGTTTGGTACATACACTTTTTGGGCAATATGGGATAGTTTCGCTTGATGCCGACTCGCCTGCCCTGAAGCAAGCCCTGCGCCCTGTGATGGAGCGCGATATTTTTGAACAAGCGTCTTACCTGCCCGTGCAACAAACCAACGAAAGATTGGCGCAAGCGGGCTACAAAGCCCAAGTAAACCCACGCGAAATCAATTTTTTCTACCTACGCGAAGGCTTCCGAGAGCGCATTGTGCAGACCGAAAAAGGCTTTCAGACCGTACAAGGCGAGTATGCCTTTACTGCCAACGCCTTGAAGCAAGAAATAGCAGAACATCCCGAAAGGTTTAGCCCGAATGTGATGCTTCGCCCACTGTACCAAGAAATGATATTGCCCAACCTTGCCTACATAGGCGGACCGGGCGAGCTTGCCTATTGGCTACAGTTCAAACAACTGTTTGAAACCTACAACGTGGCAATGCCTGTATTGTTTCCACGAAATTTTGGGCTAATCATTCAAAAAACAGTAGGCAAGAAAATAGCCAAGCTTAACTTCAGTATGCAAGATTTGTTCTTGCCTGAAGCCGAGCAAAAAGCCAAAATAACCGCCCAAACTACAGGCGAGCCTGTTTCGCTTGAGGCACAAAGGCACGCTATAGAAACAACTTTCCAAGCTATAGCTCAAGCAGGCGAGGTTTGGGACAAGACTTTGATAGGGAGCATCGATGCAGAAAAGCACAAAACCCTCAAAGGCATCGAGCAGTTGGAAAAACGCCTCCGCAAAGCCCAAGAAGCCAAAGCCGAAACAGAACTCAAACAACTTGCCTCCATACGCGAAAAAATATTCCCGCAAGGCAACCTCCAAGAACGCCATGATAACTACCTTAACTTTTCATTAAATAATTCAAGCGTCTTGCATACAATTTATCAAACCCTCGAACCGTTTAATAATCAGTTGTTTGTTTGGCAAGAAGAAATTTAATGAAGGTTGTATGTTTTTACCAAAAAATGCATTATCTTTGCACAATAAAAGGCTTGCCATACCGTTTACGTATTGTTCATAAACAAAAAGTTTCTAAACTATGCTAGTTCTCAATTTCATATTGGCTGCACTGCTTTTCACAGGCACCACTACTACTAAGCCCCAAGAGTGCGATGCTAAACCCTACAAGGACAAAGCACTCCGCAGTATTCCTGACGGCTATACTTTCTTGAAAAGCTACACTGTAGATGGTGTAGATGGTACGAAGAAAGAAGTAAAATTCTCTTACATTTTTACCAAAAACAACAACTATACCCTCAACTTAGAGAATGGCATAGCCTCCTCGAAGGGTATGTACGTAGTGATTTTGGACTCAAATGGCAAACCTCAAACATCGAGCTTTGCTACAAGCACCAACAAGTATTATTCACAACTTTCTTATAAGTGTAGCGCGACAGGTATGTATCACATTACCTTCAAATTCACAGATAAGCCTTATTGTGCAGGTGCGGTATTGAGTTTCAAACGATAATCTTTTCCCTTAGGCTACCTTTATCGGCAACTTTGCCAAGCTATTCGATAGTTTGGCAAAGTTTTTTTATTTTTGTAGTTGAATTGAATTGTTGAAAGTTGAGAGTTGAAAGTTGAGAGTTGAAAGTTGAAAGTTGAAAGTTGAGAGTTGAGAGTTACTTTATTTTACCCCTCCACCCTTCCACCCCTCTACCCTTCCCCCTTTCAACCCCTCCACCCCTCCACCCCTCTACCCTTCCCCCCTTTCAACCCCTCCACCCTTCCGCCCCATGCTCATAGATTTTGACTCAATATTTGATAATTTTTCCCGCTTGCGTGTGCTAATCATAGGTGATGTGATGATAGACTCGTATTTGTGGGGAGATGTTACGCGCATCTCGCCTGAAGCACCCGTGCCTATAGTGCAAGTAAAACAACGCGACAAACGGCTTGGCGGAGCGGCGAATGTGGCTCTGAACGTGCAAGCATTGGGCGCGACTCCTATCCTGTGCGCTACAGTAGGCAAGGACAGCGATGGACAAGATTTCTTGGATATATTGGCAAAAAATAACCTTTCTGCTGATGGAATATGCCTAAGCGATTCGAGGGTTACGACTATCAAGCACCGCATCTTGTCGGGGCATCAACATTTGTTGCGTGTGGATTCGGAGCAAACGAATTTGCTCTCGCCTGCCGACTCTGCCGAGCTTTGGCTACGCATCGAGGCAATCTTGCCTACTGTGCATGTCGTGATTTTTGAAGACTACGATAAGGGCGTGTTGAGCGAGGAGCTTATCCAAAAAACTATAGCCCTTGCCCAAAAACTCGATATTCCTACTATAGTCGATCCGAAGTTGCGCAATTTCTGGCATTACAAAGGAGCAACCGTTTTCAAACCCAACCTAAAAGAGCTAAAAGAAGGCTTAAAAACAGACTTCAATCCCAAAAACTTAGACGAACTCAAACAAGCCATTACCACGCTGAAAGAACGCCTATCTTTGAAGCAAGCTCTCGTAACACTTTCAGAAAGAGGCGTTTATATAGATGCAGAACAAGAGTCGCATCTTATCCCTGCTCATGTGCGTGCCATTGCAGACGTTTCGGGGGCAGGCGATACTGTAGTGAGTGTAGCTTCTTTGGCATTGGCTCTTGGTCTGAAGCCCGCACTTATGGCTGGTTTGGCAAATTTGGCGGGCGGTTTGGTGTGCGAACACGTGGGCGTAGTGCCTATAGTGCGCGAAGAGTTATTGGCAGAAGCCAAAGCTAATATTGTTCTTTAAAATCAAAACTCCATTTCTCAAAACAAGCAATGGAGTTTTTTATTAGAAAATTTAGCGTTTTTTGAATAAAATTTTGTACACTCTGTTGTCCCCTTTGGGGGTAGGCGAGAGACGAGGCAGGCAAGGCAAATTTCCTCCACGTTGTGCGGGTGTACTGATAACCTCTATGCGTTGTTGATAACGGTTGTATTTTTGGCGTTTTTGGAAAGTATTGGGAATGCCACCGCGCCAATTTTCTTCCATCACTACTTTAGTGAGCTTTATACTTTGCCTGTCCATTTGCTCCCTCATATCTTTGGCTCTGATGAGCAACACATCACCAATACGTATCAAATTCGTGTGGCTTTTGTGCGGATTGAGGTTGCGAAGTTGTTCGATAGAAATATTGTATGTTTTGGCTATGAAAAACAAGGTTTCGCCTTTGCGTACTTTGTGTAGGTGAGGAATGGCTACAGTAATATTTTCAGGCGCAGGCACTAAAAATTTATCGTCATCTTTCGGAGATGCGCCATTTTCTTGTGTCTTTTGGGTTAGGTCTTGTTTGGGCTGTGGCGTTTTTGGTTCAGGTTCAGGCTTCTTTTTAGGCAAGGACGGATAAGTGTATGAATGACCACGGTCATCAAGCGTAAACCAGCATTGCGTAACATCTTTAGGCGTTTTTTTGCCTTTTATCCAAGGGTTATAAAGTTGTAAGTCCTCTATAGAAGTTTCATACAAGCGATGCGCTTTTTCTAAGGTAATAACCTTGTCAGGAAAATGACAAGCCAGATTTTTCTTGGGCGCGGGTTGCTTGATGATGATATGCTCCAAGATATGACGCATAGCAAAATATTCTATCAACACGTTGCTGTGCAAATCTAAGGCAAATTTTTTGTTTCCTTTGTAGCTAAGGCGCGTTTTGAGCTTTTGGTTGATTTGCGTTTTAGCGTCCTCGTAGCCATAGTCCAAAATAGTCATAGCCAACGCCCAATTTTCAAAATAATCTTGCGCAGACTTGAACAGTTTGAACATCTCGGTAGTAGCCAAGTACAAATTATGGCTGTCGTCAAGGTATTCGTTTTGATGCAAGGAGTTTTGCAAGCGCAATTTGTCAATGCGCAATTTGCTCAAACCCCAAAAAGCGTTGTCGGCTTTGCGGGTGATTTGGCTTTTGTTGTGATAGGGCTTGATAAGGTGATTTTCCAACAGAGTAAGATAGCAAAATTCTACGGGTATGCTGTCTTGTGTGCTTTGCGAGAGGGTACGCACCCATTCCAACGTAAGCATAATAGGTTCAATATTGCGTTTGATATGCACAGTGTCGAACTCTGCCACACGCAGTTCGATGGCATTTTTGATACTTTTAGAAAGAATGACGGTTTGATTCCCGATAGTCCATTCTGTAGGGACAGATTGGGGGAAGGATTGAGCTTTTGCTTGGGAGCATACGCATACGTACACACAAAAATGAAGCAAGAAGCTACACCTCTGGAATAGAGTAGATGTAGATTTCATAACTTTGGTGTCCTGTCTTTTGAAGTAGAAATGTCAGATTGTCTTTTGTCAGTGCAAAGTTACAAAATTTTGTGATAGGCAAATGTTTTTTAACCTTTTTTCTACAAAAATGTGCAATACACTTGGTTTAAGCGGAACGGTAAGGCAAAGTTATAGCGCAATGTAAACATAGTTTGCACAAAACAGCCAAAAAACACTTATTTGTCGACAAGTGTGCTTTGTTTGTCGATAAGTGCCAAATTATATTGAAATAAAAATTAACTTACCTACAAAAATACCACAGAGGAACGAAGGAACACAGAGCTACACAAAGAACTTAGTGTTTCTTTGTGGTTCTCCGTACCTCTGTGTTAAGTTTTAGGCGCATCTTACATATTAATTTTGGTATTATTCATTCATAACTTTAAACCTTGCCTACCTACTATAGTCTATAGCAATATGAACCGTCGTAACTTCCTCCAAAAAACCGCCTTTGCTACGGCAGGCACTATGTTGATACCTTCGTTTCTCAAGGCGTTTGAGCAAACAGTACGAACCGCGCCCAAAGCAGGCGAGAAAATATTGGTCATGGTGCAACTTTCGGGAGGAAATGACGGACTGAATACGGTTGTGCCTTTCCAAAATGATGTGTATTATGCACAACGCCCTCGCCTCGCTATTCCCAAAACAGACGTTTTGCGCCTTACAGACGAAGTAGGGCTTAATCCTGTGATGAAAGGCATACAAGATTTGTATGAAAAAGGCTTTGTGAGCATTGTGAACCAAGTAGGCTATCCCAATCCTGACCGCTCGCATTTTAGGTCGATGGATATATGGCAGACTGCCAGCGCGAGCAACGAATACCTCTCTACAGGTTGGTTGGGGCGTTATCTTGATGCGACTTGCGAGGGTGATTGCAAAGTGGCGCATCGCGTAGTGGAAATAGACGACACCTTGAGCCTTGCCTTGAAAGGACAAAAAATAAAAGGCTTGGCTACCACCAATACCCAAAAAATGTATGAAGCCACCCAAAACGCACACATTCAACGCCTCCAAAAACTAACCGCAAAACACACAGACCACGAACACGAAGACGTGGATTATTTGTATAAAACATTGGCGGAAACGGTTTCGTCTGCGCAATATTTGCATAGCAAAACCAAAACATACAATTCCAATCTTGCCTACCCGATGCACGAATTCGGGCAACAACTCAAAACAATCGCCCAACTCATCAGTGCAGGCGCGGAAACAAGCGTGTATTATACCTCGCTTACGGGCTTCGATACCCACGTGAACCAAAAAAATCAGCAGGAAAAATTATTACAAATTTACAATGACTCTATAGCTACCTTTGTGAAGGACATACAAAGCGCGGGGCGTTGGAATGATGTTGTGGTGATGACGTTTTCGGAGTTTGGGCGCAGGGTAGCCCAAAATGCAAGCAATGGCACAGACCATGGCACCGCGAACAACCTTTTTCTGATGGGAGGCAAGCTCAAGAAAGCAGGACTTTGGAATGACTCGCCTAACTTAACCGACCTCGACGAAGGCGATTTGAAATTTCAAGTCGATTTTCGCAGTGTATATGCTACTTTGTTGAAAAAACACCTCCAAACAGACGACAAAGCCATTTTAGGCGAGTCTTTTAAGCTACTTGATGTCTTGTAAAGCCAACCTTGCCTACTGTTTTTGTTTAGATAAATTCTAAATAAAAACTTTTTTCGAAAAAAGTTGGCGAAAAATTTGGAAATATAAAGCGCATCATGCTATATTTGCATCATCAATTACATCATAGCAGAGAGCTGTATGTAAAACAGATATGGTATAACTACACTAATTCACCGTTTTCACTCATGCAAGAACGCATCATCACGTATTTTACTTTGAACCACCTTAGTGGCTGGGCTTTATGCAATCCCATATCAGACGATATGAGAGTCGCAGATGGCAAACAAGAGGAGTTCGGGCGTGTTGATGCCCTACCACCGCAACGAAAACGAAAGTGCGAGTCATCAACACAAGATTTATAGCTGAAAAACATAGCGTACTGCTATAGCTTCTTCATATAAACGCCCATAATCTCCCACTACACGGAAGGTTTGGGCTTTTTTTGGCTATATCCTCGCCTCCAAAACGCGCTGAACTGCTTCCCTCCACATCGACATTTGGGGACTGCCCCCTCCATGCTATGCCACGACACGTTGGCTGACAGGAAACACACGCGCCTATCATAACACAATGTAGGCGAAAAGATATTGCTTGAATTTGCCCTGTGGTAGCTCATATCTACCACAAGGCAGGCAAGCAAAAACACCTCATAAGGCGCGGTTTTTCGTAAATCGTGCAGTAAAAGCTATATCCGTTATGCTTAGTTTATTCACTCCCACCAAAAAACAAATAGGCACCCAGCTTTTCGTGATAAGGTTGCACGCTGATTGGTGCGATGACAGCAAAGGGTTGAATACTCTTTACAACAACCTAAAAAACCGTTTTGATGGCGAAGAAGTCCTTTTTATAACACTTGACTTTACCAACAACACGACCAAACACCAGTCCCAACTCTTGGCTATGGCAATAGGCGTGTTCGATTCTGTGGCTAACTACGCTGAAACAGGGCAATTATTGCTCATGACAGCAAGGGGCAAGAACGTTGTGAAGACCTTTACCAAAGAACAAAACTTCCAAGAAGTCGAAACCTTCATCAGCCATAGGTTGAAATAATTCAGAGATATGTCTTTCTGCTGTGGTTTGTGTCCCCACAAACCACCACAGAATAGGCTGTGCGAAAAAATATGTGGCTTGTGAGGACACAAACCACGGCTAACATGATTGAATTATTGATGTATTGCATGAATAATGGAAAATCACTGCATCAATAACTCAATAATCCAATAACTCAATAATTCAGAGCCATGTCTAAACTCTCTCAACTTCAGATAAAAAAATTACAGGAATTGGAATATAACCAACTTTTGCAAGCAAAGTTGGCAGAAGGAAAACGCAACAACAAGCAAAAAACAAGCCTTGTGGATAGTATAGGGCGTTTCAATGTGCGCTACTACGACTTCGCTGCCGATTCGGGAGGCGAGCAACTTTGCTTGATGTTGCAAGAAAATATCTTGCCTTCAGACAAACACAAGGACGCTTTGCGCAAATTGACAAAAACCTTGCTGTGCAAAGGCTGGGATAGCTGGCTCTGTGATGCAAGGATTGTGAACGGACTCGCGGCGGTAGGCAAGTACGAAAACGCTTGGACACAAGCTTTAGATAATTACCGCCCCGTTTCGCATAATCCTTACCGCGAATTTGCCCACCTGTTGCGTCATTTGTTTGCCCAATATCCCATTCCTGCCTTTTTGGATACTGCGTTTTATTACCAAAACGACACGCATATCCGTTGGTATTTGCACTTGGCACGCGGAGGCAGTGTGCGCGGTTTGGATAATATGCCCTTGCATCTTACCCAAAAAATGCGTCACTACTTCTTGCAAGCCCCTGCGGAGGCTACCATTCCACAAGCCTTGCGTTATGCGCAAGTGTTGGGTTTGGGTGGTTCGCGCCGTTTGGCTCGCTACATTATGGATACGAAGTTAGGCGAGAACTTTGAGAACGAAACTTTTTGGGAAACGGTTGTGCGCTTTTTGATACAAAACCCTATGCTTGACCCTCGTTTTGTGAAGCCCATCATTGATTTTTTGCAATGGGTGAAGTATGAAAACAGGGAAATAGTAGGCGAGAATGGCAGAACGCAACACATAGGCGCGTTAGAACCTGCCTTTAGTATGAAAGGGCGCAGTGTGCCTGCCTTGCTTCGCTTGGTGGAAGTTTGGGAAAAAGAACAAAAAGAAGCCCAAAAACCTAAAGCCGAAACGCCTCATTGGACAGGTTCGTTATTCCGCGACTTCGAATGGACAGAAGGCGAAGGACACAACACGCTTACCTACCGCATCAAACAAATCCGCACTATTTACGCCCTCCGCGAAGAAGGACGCGCTATGAGTCATTGCGTAGCTACTTACTATAGCTCTTGTGTGGGTGGTTCTTCTTCTATTTGGTCTATGACTCGTGAAGATGCGTATGGCAATGCCAAACGATTGATAACCATAGAGTTGAATAGTCGCGGAAAAATACAACAAGCGCGTGGTTATTGTAACCAAACGCCCAACGCAGAAGAGTATCAACTCATCAAACTTTGGGCAGAAAAAGAGCGTTTGCACTTCTCGCCTGATGTGGAAAACTATGTCTTGCGAGCGCGTTGAATGTCTTGCCTGCTGTTGGGCGTGAAACCTTACAAAATAGGCTATCCATTTTTTCGGATAGCCTTTTTCTATTTATATCTGCGACAATTTTATCACATTGGTTCGCAATTTCTGCTCTATTGGCATCGAGGCGAGTTGGATAATTTGGTCGCCTTTTTCCACAAAACCCTTTTCAAGCAAAATGTCTTGAATGTCTTGGAAAGTTTGGTCGGTGGACACAAATTTGTCGTAATAAAAAGCCCTCACACCCCACAACAAATTGAGTTGGGTAAGCAAACTTTTGTTAGACGTGAATACGAAAATATCCGTTTTTGGGCGGTGGGAGGCAAGCCTGAACGCTGTATAGCCTGATGAGGTCATACTCACAATCGCCTTCGCGCCTATGTAAGTAGCCAAACGCGAAGCCGACAAAATAACCGAATTGTTGGTAAAATTGCGGTCATTTTTGTAGTCATAAATGCCTCCTGCGTCTTTGTTTTCCTTTTTCAAGTCTTGGTTATGCTCATAGATAACGTCCTCGCCTTCTGCATTGCGGATAACGTTTTCCATAGTTTGCACCACGCGCAAGGGATACTTGCCTGCCGCAGTTTCGCCACTAAGCATTACCGCGTCTGCACCATCAAGCACTGCATTTGCCAAATCACTTGCTTCGGCACGTGTGGGGCGTGGATTGTCTATCATGGTTTCCATGATTTGCGTAGCAATGATAACAGGCTTCGCCAACAGACCGCACTTGCGCACAATTTTCTTTTGGATAATTGGCACATTCTCGATTCCAATTTCCACGCCCAAGTCACCCCTTGCTACCATGATAGCGTCAGAGGCTTCGATGATGGCATCTAAATTTTCGTCAGAAATGGCTTCGGGTTTTTCCAATTTGGCAATAACCCTTGTGCCTTTGCCTTTTTGTTTGATGAGATGCTTCAAGAGCAAAATATCGATAGCAGAGCGCACAAACGAAAGGGCTACCCAATCCACGCCATGCTCCAAACCAAACATCAAATCTTCGGTGTCTTTTTCAGTAAGCGAGGGCGTAGAGAGCGTACTGTTAGGCAAGTTGATTCCTTTTTTGTGCTTCAAGATGCCACCATACACTACTTCGGCTTGCACTACTTCGCCATCACTGCTGATAACGCGCAGTTCGAGCTTGCCATCATCAAGCAAAATAGCATCACCCGGTTTTACGTCTTTGGGCAAAGGCTTGTAAATGGTGGTGATGTGTTGGGCAGTCGATTCTTGGTCGCGTGTGCTTATCTCGATGCGCTTGCCTTCTTCGAGCAGGGCTTGTCCGCCTTCTACCATACCAATACGAATTTTGGGACCTTGAAGGTCTTGCAAAATACTGATAGTGCAGTTATGTTCTTTGTTGATTTTGCGTATTTTTTCGATGCGAGCCAAGTGTTCTGCATGTGAGCCATGCGAGAAGTTGAGGCGAAAAACGTCGACCCCTGCATTGATAAGGTCAAGCATCATTTCTTCAGAATCGGAAGCGGGACCAAGCGTAGCAATGATTTTGGTACGACTATGTTTTTGCGTATCTGGCTGTTTCATAAAGGGAGGGAATATTGTTTCTTTCACAAAGCTACTATACTTTTTGGAAAAGTGAGCATAATTTTGTGGTTATTTTTTCGAGTTTGGCAAAATTTTGTTTGTCTTTTGCGGTCTGTAACCTATTGAAAAACAAGTATTTGGCTCATATACGGCATTTTTGCAAATGATTGCAGAAAAAAAATGCTTTGCCCCGCCTACTCCTGTTTTTTTTGTATGTTTGTGTTTCTAAACCTTACGCTTATGAAACAACTCTCTACTTTGCTTGCCTGCGCTTGCCTGCTGTTTGCCTTGCCTGCTGTGGCACAAAACCGCCTCGAACCGCATACGCATTACCTTTTTCATCAAGCTGATGCACAAGAACAAGGAAGCTATAGCCTTAGCCGTGCCAAAACTAAAGGACTTTCTGCCCTGCGGGTAGGCAAGGCAGACAGCACCAAAACATGCAATATCGCAGTGGACAGTTCGGGAGCGCGAAAGGCTATGCAAGTCGCCCCTATTTTGCTTGATGCACAAGTAGAGCATATTTTCAGCAAAGAGATTTCTGTTATAGCGGGTTTACAGTTGGTAGGCATCACGCGAAACGGTCTGCAAAGTGCGGCTTCGCTCATGGCGTTGGATTTTGGTTATTTTCAATATCCTTACAATTTATTTGAAACTTCGGCTTTGCAAGGCAATTTTGGGCGCGATATAGGCGTAAATTTGCGCGGTTTTTTGGCGAATGAAAGGCTCGAATATCGAATGGGTTTATTTGCAGGGCGCACTTTTGACCGCACTTCGCCTTTGCGTTTTGTAACACGCCTGAACTACAATTTCTTGGACAAAGAAAAAGATTTGTACTACACAGGCACTACGCTTGGGCAAGGCAAAATTTTTGCCATTGGTGGCGGGGTAGATTTGCAAACTACGTATCAAAACTTTGGCATTGATGCCTTTTTGGACTTGCCTGTAGGCGAGGCTGGCTCGATAACGCTCAACACAGCGTTCAATAGCCTGACAGGAGGCGAGGCTTTTCACGCCTACAGTTTCCGCGATTTGATTCCGCGCCAAACCATTCATTTTGTAGAATTGGGTTATTATTTCAAGAAGGCAAAACTCCTCCCCTATTTCAAATACGAAAACCAAATTATCAATGGAAAACCTTTGCAATATGGCTTGCCTAACTTGCCTGCCCCACAGCAAGTAGTTGATTTTCAGAATACTATGTTGAGCAATATGCGCATAGGTGGAGGTCTTGGCTACTATTTCGCAGGCTATAACAGCACAGTGAAACTTGCCTACGAAAGTGTGCGCTATGGGCATATCAACGCTGACGGCACGGCTTCTGCCAAAACTCGAGGCGAGATTTGGTTACAGTTGCAGTTTTTTGTGTTTTGATTTGTTTCCATACACACAAAATATTTTGGTTTTGCGGAAAAAAACAGAAAATAAAGCTATAAAATTCGTTTTTTTTCAAAATATCCTACATTTTTGCACCTTAACTTTGTTTGGGAAGGCAACGCGAAAGTGTTTGCTATGATTGTGTGCATTGTTTTTTTTATAAGTCGTTTGTAATCAATGGCTTACAACGCGCCATCATTCACTCCTAACTACCTTCATTTTTTTACATTTACTTTTCAGTTACGAATATGAGTCAAATTTGGCGCAAAAAACCTATTAGTGCTTTCGAAGCCGATATGAAAAAGAGCGAGCTTAAGCGCGTCTTGGGCAAATGGAGCTTAACGGCTATCGGTATCGGTGCTATCATTGGTGGAGGTATCTTTGTACTTACGGGTACAGCCGCCCATTATCATGCAGGTCCCGCGCTTGCTTTATCGTTTGTGGTGGCGGGTATAGCCTGTATTTTTGCCGCACTTTGTTATGCAGAATTTGCGTCTATGCTCCCTGTGGAGGGTTCAGCGTATGCGTATGCATACGGGACAGTAGGCGAGCTTTTTGCGTGGATTATTGGCTGGGGACTTATCCTCGAATATGCCATGGGGGCTATGACTGTAGCCGTAAGTTGGTCAGGCTATTTCAATAAATTACTGAAACTTTTTGGTGTTACACTTCCTGCCAACCTGACAAATGACCCGTTCACTGCGGGCGGTTTGGCTATCAACTTGCCTGCTTTTATCATTGTTTGGTTAGTTACGATTATTTTGGTGCGTGGCATCAAAGAAGCCGCGAGTGCCAACAACATTATCGTTGTGTTGAAAGTGTCAGCCGTTTTGTTTGTGATTATCGTAGGCGCGTTTTCTATTGTACCTGCTAACTGGGTGCCTTTCATTCCTGAACAAACTATGATTATGGGCGAAAGTGGCAAAATGCAACCCGCGTATGGTGTGATGGGTATTTTTGGAGGCGCGGCGGCTATTTTCTTTGCTTATATTGGTTTTGATGCTGTTTCTACACAAGCAGGCGAGGCTATCAATCCTAAGAAAGATATGCCTTTCGCTATTATTGCCTCTTTGTTGATTTGTACGGTTCTTTACATCGCAGTTGCTTTAGTGCTAACGGGTATGATGAACTACAAAGAAATTACAGGTGATGCTTTGAAAGCTCCTGTAGCGGTTGCTTTTGAGAAAGCAGGCAAGCCTTGGGCTATGTATATCATCACTGCCGCCGCGACTGCAGGTCTAATTTCGGTAATGCTTGTGATGATGCTCGGACAAACCCGCGTATTTTTGGGTATGTCCAAAGATGGTTTGTTGCCCAAATTCTTCCGCGATATTCACCCCACTTTCAAAACGCCTTACAAAAGCACTATCTTAGTGGGTTTTGTGGTGTCGGTAGTTGCCGCGTTCACGCCTATTGGTTTGTTGGGCGATATGACAAGTTTCGGAACATTGTTTGCCTTTGCGATGGTATGCGGAGCGGTGTGGTTGTTGCGTATTCGTGAACCACAACTTCAGCGCGACTTCAAAGTGCCTATGTTGCCTTTGATAGCCTCTGCGGGTATTTTGACTAATATTTTCCTTATCATCAACCTCAATTCATTGGCGCAACTGTTGGCTATGGCGTGGTTGGTGTTGGGTGTGATTGTATATTTTGCGTATGGCAAACAGCACAGCAACTTGGAAAAAGAACAACACAGCAAATAATTTGCGGTTGTAAAGAGTTTTTTGATAACAATGCCGTTGTGTCGTATAGATTGCAACGGCATTTTTTTAGGGTATTTTGCCCAAACTTGCGAGTAAAATTAGCTTGCCTACAAAATACCACAGAGGTACGAAGAACCACAGAGATACACAAAGAACTTAGTGTTTCTTCGTGGTTCTCCGTATCTCCGTGTTAAATTTTGGAGGTATCTTAACCTTTATTTCGGTATAATCTCAAACATTCGAAAAATTTGCACGCATTTTGCAAAATATTCTAAAAGAAAGCATAAATTTGCTACAAATGAATGTAGTGTTCGAAACGAAATAACCTCACATGGCAACAAACACCCAAAAACATTCTATCATAGGTCGCTTGCTTATCTTCGTGGTCTTTTTCCTAAGCACCATTACGGCAAGCCATTTCTTGACGCGCTATTCCTTTTCGAACTTAGAGAAGTATCAAATAGTGGTGAACAAAGCCAGCGAGATAAACGACCTTGCCGACCAAGTGGTGTATCACGCCAACCTTGTCGTGGATAGCAAAAACCTTGTTGATGCCCGCAACGCCCAAACCAAATTGGCGGACAACCTCGCGGAGTATCAAGTAGTGCTTGATTTGCTCAAAAGCGGAGGCAAGGAAGAAATAGCAGGCGAGAATGTGAGCTTGCCTGCCTGCGAGCCAAGCCTGAAGCCCCAATTACTCAAAATTGAGGAACTTTGGAGCATTTATAAGACGCAAAGCGAGTTTATTATTCATACAGAAATCACGCAATCGTTCATAGCCAACGAAGCACAAGCCCTCGACACGCGCACCCGCATTGTGGAGAAAGTAAACTATTTGAATACAAACCGTTTGCGCTTGCTTACCTTGCAAAAGAAATTTACAGACTCGTATTTCGCCCTCTCGCGCCAACAAAAAGACAATGCCAATAATTGGCTGTGGGGCTTGTGGCTCATGAATATGAGTTTGATAGCCATTGGCGCATGGCTCATTATGTATTGGGTGGTACAACCTTTGCGTCATATATCTGTAGTGGCACACAAAATCAGCGAAGGCGATTTGACTCAGCACGTACACTACAACCGCGAAA
This sequence comes from Bacteroidota bacterium, assembly GCA_004292795.1. GTDB lineage: Bacteria > Bacteroidota > Bacteroidia > Cytophagales > Microscillaceae > RDXI01. The sequence goes on from RDXI01000060.1 coordinate 19,102, forward strand.
ACGAAGTAGGCGAGGTAGCCATTGCGCTGAACAATATGGTGCAAAAAATCCGCTCTGCTACTGACTTTATCCGCAATATAGAAGAAGGTAACCTTGATGTTTCGTACAAAGATGACGAGCCTTCCTTGAATGGCAATGGGCTAAAACTTGCGCAAGCCAACAGTGATGTGAAACGTGATGCGTTGGCTACTGCCCTTATCAATATGCGTGAGCGTATGAAAACGGTGGCTATGGAGGAAAGCGAGCGCAACTGGGCGACTCGTGGCTTGGCGATGTTTGGCGAAATATTGCAAGACTATCACGACACTACAGAAATGCTTGCCTACGAGGTAATATCTAACCTTGTGCGCTACATGGAAGCTAATCAGGGCGCGATTTTCTTGGTGAATGATGAAACCATGAACAAAAAACGCGAGGCAGGCGAGCCTGAAACATACCTCGACCTCATAGCGGCGTATGCCTACAGCAAACGTAAGTATGTTTCGAAGCGTGTGCTTCCTGGGGAGGGTTTGGTGGGGCAATCATTCAAAGATGCAGACGTAATTTATATTTCAGATATTCCTGCCGACTATGCCGACATCACTTCGGGCTTGGGTGGCGCACAACCGAACAGCATTTTGGTTGTACCTTTGAAGTTGAGCGACCGCGTGTATGGCGTGGTGGAGATTGCCTCCTTCTATACCATACCCAAATACCAAATAGAGTTCCTCGAAAAACTAAGCGAAAATATTGCGTCTAACCTCTATACCTCGAGGGTAAACGAAAATACCAAACGTCTTTTGCAAGAGTCTAACATCATTACTGCCCAAATGCAACAGCAAAAGGTGGAAATGATGCGCAACTTGTCTATCCTCGAACAGACACAAAGCGAGATGCAACGCAACCAAGAAGCACTCGCGGCACAGTCGTATGCTATCCAAAATACACTCATTACTATAGAGATGGAAATGGACGGCACGATTTTGAAATGCAATGAGTTGTTTATACAAAAATTTGGCTACAAAACATCAGAGGACGTAGTGGGGCAACGATACCGCACTTTGACCATTCCCGCAGGGCAAATTTATGAAACCCAATTCGATAGAATGTGGCGCGAATTGGAATTGGGCAGACCTGTTACGACTGAAGTGAAGCGCAAAACCAAACAAGGCAAGGATATTTGGCTTCGAGTAACGCACTCGCCTATCAAAAATGCGCAAGGCGTGCCGTACAAGATTTTTATGCTTGCCTTCGACATCACAGAAGACAAACGCCTCCGCCAAGAGTTCAAAGAGCAGTTGGATTCGTTCCGCCGTTCCAATGCCATTGTGGAGTTCTCGTTAGAGGGCAAAATCATAGAAGCCAACGAGTCATTTTTGGACATCATGGAGTATGAGCGCGAGGAAATTATCGGACAAGAACACCTTGTTATCGTACCGCCCAATGAACGACAAGCCGCCGCGTATCAGGCACTTTGGCATAAGTTGAAACAAGGCAATTACCACGTAGGCGAGGTAAGACGCGTGACGAAATCAGGCAAAATCGTTTGGTTTCAAGGCAGTTTCAACCCTATCCTTGACCTGAACGGCAAGCCCTACAAGATTGTCGAGGTTATCATTGACGTTACAGACCGCAAAAACGCGGAGGCGAGAATCTTGGCTACCCAAGCCGAGCTTCGCCAAAAAGAAGAAGACCTTACTGCCCTTATCAACAATACAGATGATGCCATTTATACAGTGGCGAAAAATTACCGCATCACGCTTTTGAACGACAGCACCAAACGCTTGTTTGATACCATTGGCGACACAGTGCGTATGGGTTCAGACGTATTGGAAGCCTTGCCTAAAAACTACTATAGTATGTGGAAGGGCTACTATGACCGCGCTTTGGTAGGCGAGAAGTTTAGCATCGAGCAAGCCATTTTCAGCGAACACAACCGCAACAAGATATACTTGAGCGTGTCGTTCAATCCTGTGCGCAACGACCAAAACGAAGTACAAGGCGTAGCCGTTTTTGCACGCGACATCACAGCCCGCAAACAGCGCGAAATGGACATTGCCGAGTTCACGAAAAAGCAAAACCAACGCACTCAACGCATCATAGAAAACCAAAAACAAACCCTACAACAGACTACCGACAACTTCGAGAAAGAGGTAAAAGACCTGCGCGACCACTTGCATCAACAAGAAAAAGAGCTGGCTACCCTGCATCGAAACAAAAAATACCAAAGCCGAAGTACTGAAGTTTTGTGGGTGTTTGACAATAATTTGGAGGTTACATATTACAACCAAGCCGCGTCAGAGTTCTTGCGCAAATGGCACGTGTATATTCAGCCCGAATATTTCTTGCCTGATATGTTCCCACAAAACCGCTTCGAAGCGTGGGAAAAATACTGCTACCGTGCTTTGCATGGCGAACATTTCGATATTTGGGAAACTGTAGGCAACCGCTACACAAGGCGCGGGGAAACGGTTTTGATAGAGTTCTCGCCTGTTTTCAATGATTTCCACCAAGTTACGCAAGTAATGGTTTCGGTGAAGTCTATCACTTCTGTATTGTTGCAATACAGAGAACGCATGAACAAACACAAAACTCGCCTGAAAGAACGCCAAAAACAAAAACAAAAGGCTCTCGAAAAAGAATTTAACCAAAAAGCGCAAGCCTCTGATGCGTTGCTTCAGGCTTCGCAAAAAGTACAAGCGAAGTTGCAAATGGACAGTGATGTGTGGCAAAAAATACCTGCTTGCACTGTTTTGACCAACGAAGAAGGTTTGTCTATCGCCTACAATGCTACAGCGAAGGCTTACCTGCGTATTTGGCACGTTTTCTTGCAACCCGATTATCTCATTACGGATTTGTTCCCACAAAAATTCTTTGATGCTTGGGAAAACTTGCGTTTGGAGGCATTGGCAGGCAAGGAATATACGTTCACTACGCATCTCTACAACCGCTACACGCATAAAATCCATAGTTTTTATGTAGAAATTCAGCCACACCCACAAGGGGCGTTGGTGTTGTTCAAAGACCTTACGGGGCATTTGAAAAGATAAAAAAGTAGCGCGTCCTTTCGAGGGCGCGTTTTTTGATTGCTTATAAACGCATTTATAGTCGTAACGTGAGTTCGGAATTAAAATGGCGTTTTTAGCCTGTAAAAGCCTTTTACGAAGCGTTCAACCCTTAGGGTGGAGGGCATACGTTTGATTTACACAAA
>RDXI01000375.1 GCA_004292795.1 Bacteroidota bacterium
ACTTTGTGTATATACACCCTAAGTCGGCACAACGCAACGAAGCCCTATACACACCCCAAAATGGAAAATTTCCACAATCGGCAGCGTTCAAACAAGCCACACAACAAGTACGCCCTGCCGTTGTGCATATCAAACTCACCAGACCACGCGGAAGATACCGCAACGTAGAGGAGCAAGAAAACAACAACGAGGAATATTATGAAGACAGCCCTTCCGCACATTTTGGTTCGGGTTCGGGAGTGATTATCAGTGCTGACGGGTACATTGTGACGAACAATCACGTGGTCGAAGATGCACAATCGTTGGAAGTCATTTTGCCCGATAAGCGCAGTTTCAAGGCGCAAATCATAGGCACAGACATGGCGACTGACCTCGCTTTGCTCAAAATAGATGGAAAAAACTTGCCTACTGCCCGCTTCGCGCCTGTGTCGAACAAGCTCGATATTGGCGATTGGGTGTTGGCTATTGGCAATCCTTTCGACCTTACAGCAAGCGTCACGGCTGGCATTGTGAGCGGAAAGGGCAGAAAAATCAATCTTTTGCGCCATGATGTAGCAAACCAAAAAAATGCAGTCGAGGCTTTTATACAAACAGACGCGGCTATCAATCCCGGCAATAGCGGTGGCGCACTTATCAATATGCAAGGGGAACTCGTGGGCATCAATACCGCTATAGCCACGCATACGGGCTATTACACAGGTTTTTCGTTTGCCATTCCTATCGCACTTGTGCGCAAAGTTACTGAAGACCTCAAACAACATGGCGAAACGCGCCGAGCCATTTTGGGAGTGCGCCTCTTGGAAATAACAGGCAGGCTCGCCCAGCGCGAAAAACTGAAAGACCTGAAAGGCGTTTTTATAGATTATGTAGCCGAGAACAGCAGTGCGAGCATAGCAGGGTTGAAAAGCGGAGATGTAATTCTTGAACTCGACAAACAAGAAGTAAACAGTGTGCCTGATTTTAATGGAATGGTCGCCCTCTATACGCCAGGACAACGCGTAGAAGTGCTTTTTGTGCGCAAAGGAAAGGCGCAAAAGATAGTCATAACCCTGCGCGACACTGTAGGCAAGATTTTGAAAAAAGAAAAAGAAGAAACCGAAACCTCCGAAACGCAAGTATTAGGCGCGGAACTTGCCTTGCCTACCAAAACCGAAATGGAAAAACTTAAAATTCGCTATGGTGTGAAAGTGAAAAAATTGGAGGCAGGCAAGTTGCAAAACATAGGCATCAAGGCTGGGTTTGTCATCACGCTCATAGATGGAAAACAGATGCAAAAGCCCGAAGATGTGAAAAATGCTATAGAAGCCAGCAAAAAAGCAGGCAAGGCTATCACAATAGAAGGCTATTATTGGGGTTCAGGCAAGGCATATTATGCGTTGGGTTGGTAGGTTGGCTTCATTTTCTAAGCATTTTCAAACTTCTATTTTATGCGTCTTGTAGGCAGATTTTTGAGTATTTTGTTGCTTTCGGCTTTCTTGTTGGCGTGTGTATATGTGTATCAGTACCCGCAGGCGAGTCTTGCCTACTTTCAGCGTGTGAAGAAAAAAGTAGTGCGTTATTTCTACCCTCCAAACCAAACCAAACGCTACCAAACGTTCAAAACGCGCTTGCCTGCCAATTATTCCTTGCATGGCATAGATGTTTCTCATTATCAAGGGAGCATAGATTGGGAAATGGTCAGTGATATGAAGGTAGGCGAGGACTCCATTAGTTTTGCCTTCATCAAAGCCACTGAAGGCGTGGGTTATTTCGATAAATATTTCTTGCAAAATTGGCAGGGAAGCAAAGAGTCAGGCTTATTGCGTGGGGCGTATCATTATTTTCGTCCTGATATGGGAGGCGAGGAGCAGGCAAGGCATTTTATCAATCATGTGTATTTGGAGCAAGGCGACTTGCCTCCTGTGCTGGATATAGAAGAAACCCGCGAAACGTCCTCGCCTAAGCTTAGGCAAGAAGCCCAAAAATTTTTGGATATATTGGAAAAACACTACGGCATTACGCCTATTATTTACACGAGTCGCGTTTTTTACCAAGAGCATTTAGGCAAGGCATTTAGGCGTTATCCGCTTTGGGTGGCGCAATACAAAAACCTCAAAACGCCCCAAATAACGGGGCATAAATGGCTTTTTTGGCAACATAGCTACGAGGCTACAGTGAGTGGCATCAATGTTCCTGTGGATTTGAATGTCTTCGCAGGCGAGTGGCAAGACCTAAAAAATTTGTGTAAGAAATGAAAAAACACTACTTTTGTGCATAGTAACTTTTGCCTCTATGAAAAAAACAACTTCTTTCATACTTTTTGTTTTGCTTGCCTGCTTGCCTGCTTTGGCACAAGCGCAAGCTAACCCCGAAGACGAATACACGCGCACCTTTACGTATGGCATCAACTTCAACACCAATGGCGGAACAATAGGCGGTGGCAACATCAAATTCACTCAAATCACCAAAGCCCGCCTCTATCGGTCTTTGGGTTTGGAAATAGTGGCTATCAAACACCCACAAGAGGCGAAATTTGTGGCGCAAAATGGGCGTGTGGTGTTTGCGAAAAAGAACTATTTTTACTCTGTGCGCCCTACATACGGCTATGAGTATTTGCTTTTTAGGAAAGCTCCCGAAGAAAGCGTGCAAGTCATGCTCAATATTGCTGTAGGTCCAAGCATAGGCGTAGAAATGCCGTATTATGTTATATTGAGTGGCAATGCACAAACGCCCGCCTCCATACAACGCTATGACCCGACCAAAATTTTAACAACAGAAATAGAAGGAACAGCAGGTATATTCAAGGGAATAGGCGAGTCGAAAATTGTCCCAGGATTGTTTGCCAAAGCAGGGGTTAGCCTCGAGTTTGGCGAATTT
>RDXI01000004.1 GCA_004292795.1 Bacteroidota bacterium
AATATTGTAAATCAATGGATTGAATAGGCTTGCCCCAGCGGGGCTATATCTTTGTAGCCCTATAACAACCCACCTACAAGCCCCAGCGGGGCGACATCTTGCACTATCGAGATGTCGCCCCGCTGGGACTTTGGAAGACTTAAACCGTTGTGCTACAAAGATGTCGCCCCGCTGGGGCTTGTATGCAACCTTTTTATTTCCGAACTCACGTTGTAATTTCTTCTCACACATATTTCCAACGCTTGTGCGACCACAGCCAATCGGCAGGATTTTCTTCGATATTTTTCTCTAACAAGTGGGCATACTGCACAATAAGCTCGTCATTGCCTTTGGCGTGGGGAGGCAAGGCGAGGGTGTGGAAAGTAAGCGCGTAGTAGCCACGCTTTACGCGCTTCATTTCGAGGTACAATACAGGAAATTGCGTCATTTCGGCAATGCGGGCAGTGCCTAAGAAAAAAGGCGTTTTTTGGTGTAGGAAAGAAACATAAAAGTTTTTTTCGTGAGGCATAGGCGTTTGGTCTGCTACTAATCCATACACAAACGTTTGGTTTTTGCGCCTCACTATCTCGCGCACTGCCGACTGCATGGCTATGGGCGCGTGTCCGAACTTGCCTCGAATATGCAACATAATGGCGTTGATGCCTTTGTTCGTCAAAGGTTGATATACGCCGTCCATTGGCGTACTGAAGTAGGCTTGGCTACCCAATAATTGCCACTCCCAATTACACAAATGCGAAGCCATGACCAAAACCGATTGCCCTTTGTCGCAGTGTTGTTGCAATACTTCGGGGTTGGTAAAATGAATACGTTTGCGCAAGGCTTCTTTGCTAATGCTATACGATTTCAGCGTTTCGACAATGATGTCGGCAAGATTGAGGTAAAACAGGCGAGCTATTTGGCGGATTTCTTGGGGCGTTTTGGTAGGAAAGGAGCGCGTCAGGTTTTCCAAAACTACAGCTTGCCTGTAGCGCACTACATAGTAGGTAAGCAAAAACAGCATATCCGCCAAACGATAGAGCCACCAAAACGGCAGGCGAGCCACAAGGCTTATCAACCAATTCATAACTTGGGTTAGAAGATGCAAAAATAACTAATTCTTACATTTCGAATCGATTTTCTTTTGTTTTTGTGCTAAAAAATGTATATTTGCATTGCATAATACGACTTTTTGTAAATAGGTTCAAAGGCTTATTTTTTTCGCTTTTTGAGCCTCACTTGCACAATGCTAGTCGCGTCTGTGCGTTATACAAAACCCCCTTTTCCTTGAAAAATATGCGTACCTTTTTGTTATTTCGTTGTTTGATGCTTTCGATGCTCTTGGTGAGCATAGCCCCTGTAACGCTCACTGCCCAAAACAAAAAAGGGGACAAGCATAAAAAAGGGGATAAAACCAAAAAAACGGACAAGCCCGAAAAGAGTCCTACACTTGTGATAGACAATCCTTCGGCAGAGGAACAAAACCAACTCAATTCGGAAGCGGAGGCAAGTTTCATAGATGGTATGAAATACTATGCCCTCGAGGATTATTTGCGTGCTTCGGAGGCTTTTCAGAAGGCTCTCGCGCTTAGTTCAGGCAAGCAAGGCGGAATTCATTACAAAATTTCGCAAACTTACCTACAGCTCAACAACCTGCCCCAAGCAGAGTTTTATGCCAAAAACGCCCTCGAAAACGATAAAACGAACCGTTATTATTATATCTTGCTTGCCAAAATCCACGAATTGCAGTTGAAATACAACGAGTCGGCAAAGGATTATGAGAACTTGATAGCCAATGTTCCCAAAGCTACCGAATATTATTATGACTTGGCGAGCCTGTACCTCAAACAAAACCAACCCGACAAAGCCCTGCAAGCCTACGACAAATTGGAGAAAGTGATAGGCATAAGCGAGTCGGTAAGCCTTCAAAAACAAAAAATTTATAGCAAACAAAATCAACCCGAAAAAGCCATAGCCGAAGCGCGAAAACTATACGAATACGCGCCTCTTGAATCGCGTTTTATCGTCAATTTGTGTGAAATGTTGGTCATAGCAGGCAAGCCTGACGAAGCCAAAACGCTTTTGGAAAAAGCCATGAAAGATGGCATTTCTGAGCCTCGCCTACAGTTAATATTTGCCAAAATGGAGCGCGACAAGGGCAATATCCCCACCGCTTTCCAATATTTGCGCAAAGCCTTCGTAGAGCCAGACCTTGACGCACAAGACAAAATAGAGATTTTGGTAAGCTATATGCAAGGCAATGAACTTGCCTCCAAACCACAAGAATTTGCAGACTTAGCCGAAATATTGACGCAAGTACACCCCGAAAAGGCGAAAGTGCATACCTTGTACGCTGATGTGCTATTGCTCAAGGGCGAAAAGCTCAAGGCGCGTGATAGCTATTTGAAAGCAACCAAATTGGAGAATACAAAAAGCGATATTTGGCAACGCATTTTGGCAATAGAGTCTGAAGCCTTCCAAATGGACAGCCTCGCCAAACACGCCACGCAAGCTGTAGAGTCTTTTCCGAATATTGCCGTTTTTTGGTACTATCAAGGCGTAGCATACAGTTCTTTGCGCAAGTACCAAGATGCCGTAAATGCCCTCGAAGAAGGCAAGCGCATGGCGTTCAACAATCCAAAATTGCTCGAAGATTTCAATTTCAGATTGGGCGATGCTTATAATGGCACGAAGCAATATGCCGAATCTGATGCGAGCTACGAGGCAGTGCTAAAGTCCTCGCCTAATCACGCCTTTACGTTAAATAACTATAGCTATTACTTGGCGTTGCGTAGGCAAAAATTGGAACACGCCAAAACATTGGCGGAAAGATTGGTAAATAATAACCCTGATAACGCGACCTTTTTAGACACTTATGGCTGGGTATTGTATGCCGCGAAGGACTACCAAAAAGCCAAAAAACAGTTGGAACGTGCCGCACAACTTTCGAACAGTGGCAACGTGTTAGAGCATTTGGGAGATGTTTTGTTTCAATTAGGCGAGAAAGAACGCGCTGTAGAACAATGGCAAAAAGCCAAAAAACAAGGCGGAACTTCTGTGCAGATTGATAAAAAAATATCGGAAAGAAAACTTATTGAATAATGCACACCTAATCTTGACTACCCCCTCATAACTTTTACAAACCATGCGTATGAAAATATCTTTATTTCCTTCCTTGTTGTTGGCTTGCCTGCTGTTTTTGGCGGGGGTAGGCAAGGAAGGGTACGCGCAAAGCAAAATCATAGGGAGCGTTTTCAATGAAAAAGCCGAGCCTATAGGCGAGGTGCTTATATCGGTAGCAGGAGGCGATTACATCAAAACGCTCCGCAATGGCAGTTTTCAGGTCTTGCCTAAAGTGGCTAAACCCAAGTACGAAGTTACTGATTTCAACATCAAAGGTTACCGCGTGAAGCGTTTGGAGGGCAATAATCCTTTTAATGTTCATGTTACGCCTGCCACCCAACTGAAAGGCAAGGTAATAGACAAACTGAAACGCAATAAAAAATTTACAGTAACCCTCCAAGACGAAAACGAAACAGAGGGAACAATGACACAAGCAGATGGCTTTTTTCAACTCAACAATATTTCCCTTAGCCTTCTTTCTGATGCTACGCACAACCTCAAATTTTGGGTGGACAATGTGTTGGTAGATGCCAAACATATACGATTTGAGCATCACAACACAGTCGTTTATATCTTTGTGCCTAATGATGAAAAGTTTGAACCTGATATAGACCTTAGCTATGAAGAAGCCAAAATACCAGAGGAAAAACTAACCGAACCCAAAGAAGAACCCAACAAAGAGGATTTTTTGGCAGAATTTAGCAAAATCACTGCGAATTTATTGGACGACCGCCAAGAACAACAAAAACGCGCCAAACGTCTGAAAACGGAAGTAGCCAACCTTACCGAAAAACTGCGAAATGCCAAGAACATTCCCGCCAAAGAACGCGAGGACTTGATACGCTACATGACGCTCATGGAAGATACTTTTTCGGATAATGACTCACTCTTTAGCATTTATCAAGCCGAGTCGAAGGCTGAAATTGCCAAAATGCAACGGATTATTCAACAAAAAGACTCCTTGCGCAACGTAGCCGAGAACAAAACCAAACAAGTAGAACAGGAAAAAGACCGCATAGAGGCAGAAAAGAAATACAACGAACTGCAATTCCAAACGCGCATTTTCATTTTTTCGATAATCGTAGTAGTGTTGGTGGCATTGGTTTTTTTGTTCTTTTTCTACAACCGCATCATCAAACGACAGCGCGACCAACTCCAAATTATAGGTAACAAATTAGCCGAAAAAGTAGAGGAAGTGAACCAACAGAAAGAAGAAATATTGACACAACGCGATGACCTCGAACAAAAAAGCAAACAGTTGGAATATGCGTATGGGCAAATGACATCGAGTATCGTGAGTGCGGAAAGAATCCAAAACGCCATTTTAGACAGCCCCAAAGAATTATTGGCGCGTTTTGCTGATGGCTTTGTGTTGTATTATCCGCGTGATATTGTATCAGGTGATTTTTATTGGTGTACGCAAAAAGATGAAAACATTTTGGTAGGGGTTATAGATTGCACAGGGCATGGCGTGCCGGGAGCTTTTATGACTATGCTCGGACACTCCTTGCTGAACTACATCATCAACGACCAAGGCGTAACACACCCCAACGAAGTGCTAACCTTATTGGACAAACAAGTGCATCAATCCCTGCATCAAAACAGCCGAGAAGATAATTATGTAGGCATGGACATGGCTTTGCTTTGTTTGGATTATAAACAAAAGTTGGTGCATTTCGCTGGAGCGAAACATTACATCTTGCGTATGAGTCAGGGCGAACTAACTGAACTAAAAGGCGCGAAATTCCCTATTGGCATTACTCGATTTACCAAAAATGGCAACTTCGAGGAGCAAACTTTCCCCCTTGTTTCAGGCGATTGTTTTTATTTTCAATCTGATGGTTTGACAGACCAAATAGCCGAAATAGAAGGCAAGCGCAAGAAATTTACCAAAAAACGCTACCTCGATTTTATTTTGGCGCATTATGAACTGCCTTTTGCCAAGCAACAAAAAGCCCTCGAAGAAGACTTTGCTACATGGAAGGGCGATAATATGCAGACAGACGACATCACAGTAGTAGGCATCAAAATAACATAATTGCATAATGAAGCGTAGTACCATTCAATTTATTATTATCTTAGCCACTATTTCGCTTATTGGTGTGGTATTGATGCAATCGTTTTGGTTCTACAAGGCGTTTCGGTTTCACCAAACCCAATTAGACCAACGTATTCATGTGGCGTTGCTTCGCGTGGCGGAGAAAATCTTAATTCTCAATAGCAACCCTTCTACGCTTGTCAATCCTGTTAATCAGGTTTCCTCCAATTATTATATCGTGATGGTGAATGATGTGATAGACACCAAAAAATTGGAGCTATACCTGCGCGAAGAATTGAGGTTTAGGCAAATTTATACAGATTTCGAGTATGGAATTTATGACTGCAACAATAGAAAATTGGTGTATGGAAATTATGTCCGTTTGCACAATGAAAAAGTAGAAAATGATACAATCTACAAACCTAAGCCTACGCTCTTGCCTGCCCTGACAAAGGATAATTATTATTTTGCGGTCTATTTCCCTTCGTTGCAATCGTATATGTTAGGCGAGATGGATATTTGGATTTTTTCGAGTGTGGTCTTGTTTATTGTGATTGTGTTTTTTGCTTATACGCTCTTGGCTATTTTGAGGCAAAAGCGGTTGTCGGAAGTACAGCGCGACTTTATCAACAATATGACGCATGAGTTCAAAACACCCATAGCCACGATTGCCATTTCCAGCGAGGTGTTGATGAAGCCTAACATTATTGAAAAACCAGAACGGTTATTGAACTATGCTACTATCATCAACGAAGAAACCAAACGCCTGAAGAAGCAAGTGGAGCGGGTTTTGCAAATGGCAACCTTAGAAAAAGAGGACTTAAAACTTAATTTGGAGGTATTGGATTTGCACGAATTGATTGAAAAAGTGGTTATCAATCTCGAAGCTCCTTTGCGCAAGGTAAATGGCACGCTTACTTTAAACTTGGCTGAAACGCCTATAGCCTTGCAAGCAGATAAGTTGCATTTGACCAATATTATTTACAACTTGGTGGATAATGCTATCAAGTATTCTAAAGAAAACCCCGAAATCAACATCACAACTACCCAAAAACGCAATGGCGTTGAGATTGCCATTTCGGATAAGGGCATAGGCATCGCGCCTGAAATGAAGCGCAAAATTTTTGATAAATTCTACCGTGTGCCTACAGGAGATGTGCATGACGTGAAAGGCTTTGGCTTGGGTTTGAGCTACGTAAAACTGATGATAGAGGCACACAAAGGCACTATCAAGGCGCACAGCGTCCTCAAAGAAGGTACGACTTTTTTAATGTTCTTGCCTATGAATTTTTGATAGTGCCAAAGGTAAACGCAGTTAGTTTTGGGGATTAGTAGCCCACACAGTCGCTTCAGTAATGAAGCCTACATTGTCCATAGAAAGCATCATTGTGATAGTATGCGCTATTTCTTTGGATTGCAGTTTGGTTTCGTTGAAGGGGCGTTTTTCTCTGCCCGAATTAGGCAAGAACTCGGTTTGCACTTCGCTTGGGTTCAAGAGCATCACACGCACATTGTGCTTGCGCAACTCGGCACGCCAACATTCGGTCATACCCGCCAGCGCGAATTTGGTAGCGCAATAGGCTGTGCCTCCTGCAAAACCCGCCCTTCCTGCCGAAGAGGAAATATTTATGATGTTGCCGTATTGTTGGGTGGCAAAGTGTTTTGCACATTCCTTGCCTACCATCATAGCCCCTAAGACATTGGTAGCCAATAATTCTTGGAATTTAGCGGTTTCTAACTCCATCAAAGGCGAAAAATGCCCAAATGCGGCGTTATTGACCAACACATTCAAGCCTCCCAATTTGTCTATGGCGGTGGCTACCAAGTTTTGCACGTCTTGTTCCTTGCTTACGTCAGCAGGAATGGCTATCGCGCCTATAGCCTCGCCTACTTGGGCGAGTTTGGAGGCATTGCGCCCACAAATGGCAACTTTCGCGCCTTGCGCTATGAGGTAGCGGGCAGTTTCTAAACCTATGCCACTGCTACCGCCTGTTATCAATACTTTTGCTTCAGATAAATTCATAGCACAAAGATACACCAAAACAAGAATAACGCGAGTACGAAAATAAAATTAAAGGGGTAACATATTGTAAATCAATGTATTGAATAATTCACAAAAGGCTTTTTCAGGAATAAACACTTTTTGACTAAAGTAGCCTGCTCTAAATTTTTTGGTGGACACGCTTAAACGCGTTGGACTCTTGTAAAAAAAAGCTATCTTTGTCTTGATTTACTTTTTTATGTATGCGCTACTTCTCTTCGAGCAAACAAACCACGAGCCATTTCCTTGCCTACAATATGGCAGGCGAGGGCAAGCCTCTTGTGCTGGTACATGGCTTTTGCGAGTCCCATCAAATTTGGCAAAATATCTTGCCTGCCCTGACCGAAAAATACATGGTAATTGCGGTTGATTTGGGCGGTTTTGGCGGAAGTGCCGACTTGCTCCCACACCCGACTACTACAGAGTCATTGGCAGAGCAAATCAAAGAATTGTTGTGGCATTTGGGCATAGACCAAGCTGTTTGGATAGGTCATTCGTTGGGTGGCTATGTGAGTCTTGCTTTTGCCGAAAAATATCCTGCCCAAGTGAAAGGATTGGGACTCATACATTCTACAGCCTTGCCTGACAGCGAAGACAAGAAAAAGGTGCGCCAAAAAGTGATTGATTTTGTAGAAAAGAATGGTGTGAAGCCGTTTATTGATGACTTTGTAGAACCACTTTTTTATTACAAACGCCACCCCGAATTGCAGGCTTCTATTCATACTGTCCAACAAATCGCTGTGCAAACGCCTTTGAAAACGGTAGTAGAAGTTACTAAAGCTATGCGCGACCGCCCAGACCGTACCCACGTCTTAGTGCAGTCGAAATATCCTGTTTTGTTGGCAATAGGCAGGGAAGATGGCGCAGTGCCTTTCGAAACCTATATTCCACAGCTTACCCTTGCTTCCGATACATTGGTGCATATTTGGGACGAAACCGCCCACATGGGTATGTATGAACGCCCCGAAGAAACTCGAAAACTATTGCGCTATTTTGCAGATTATTGCTACAGATAATTTTTCTACCTTTTTTTTGAAAAAAAAAAGCATTTTTCGATATTGAATAATAGTTTTTCGTATTTTTGTTAAACTATATATTATTTCCCCTTTTCGCACACACGCGTATGCAAAACGTAGCCGAGTTCTCAAAGTTACAAGAAATTTACCGCAGTGAGAAAACTGTGGTATATACAGGTATCGACAACCGTACAGGGCAAAAAATATCACTCAAAATACTCAATGATGACTTTCCTTCGGTGGGCTTCATAGCTCAATTCAATGGAGAGGCAGAATTGAGTCAGCAATTTGACTTGCAAGGTGTGCGTAAAATTTTAGAAAAGCGCAAAATCAATAACCGTTACGCGCTTGTGATGGAGCATATAGAGGGTATGTCGTGGCGCGAACTGATGAACAAAGGAACGGTGGACTTGCCTGTCTTTTTTTCCTTAGCCATTCGTGTGTGTGATATTTTGAGTGGTTTTCACAAACAAGGCATTATCCATAAGGACATCAATCCGCGCAATTTGTTGTGCAATGATGCGCTGGAGGTTTGGGTAATTGATTTTGGGATTGCTTCCATCTTGAAGAAAGAAACACAAAAGTTCGAAGCTCCCGAAAAATTGGAGGGAACACTCGCCTACATATCGCCTGAACAAACAGGGCGCATGAATCATAGTATTGACTCGCGCTCCGACTTGTATTCGTTGGGCGTTACGTTTTATGAAATGTTGGTAGGCGAGTTGCCTTTTGATGCTACAGACCCGATAGAATTGGTGCATAGCCATATAGCCAAAATGCCTCCCAATCTGCGTGAAAAACGTCCTGACTTGCCTGCTATTTTGGAAGATATAGTAATGAAATTGCTTGCCAAAAACGTAGAAGAGCGTTATCAGACTGCAGAAGGAGTGAAACAAGACTTGATGCAGTGTTGGGAAATATGGCAAACTGTGGGCGCGGAAGCAGTACAAGCATTATCATTTGCGCTGGGTAGTAATGATGTGAAAACAGATTTTAGTATTCCTGAAAAGTTGTATGGGCGCAATGCAGAGCGTGAAATGTTGCTTGAGGCATTTCACAGTGCTGAAATGGGTGGTACAGGCTTTGTGTTGGTGGGTGGTCATTCGGGTATAGGCAAGACGAGCCTTATTCGTGAGTTGTATCAACCCGTAACGGCTAAACGTAGTTACTTTTTGGTAGGCAAGTTCGAACAATTCCAGCGCGATATTCCCTATAGTGCTATAGTGCAAGCCATCAATGGCTTCGTACAGCAATTATTAGGCGAGTCTGATAGGCGTTTGGCGCATTGGAAGCACGAAATTATGGACGCATTGGGCGAAAATGCGGGCGTTCTGACTGAAGTAATACCCAGTCTTGAGCTTATCATAGGCAAGCAATCTACGCCTATATCCTTGCCTCCTTTAGAGAGCCAAAATAGATTTAATCGCCTTTTCCAACGTTTTTTCAAATTTCTTAGCACGCCTAAACACGCCCTTATTATTTTTATTGATGATTGGCAATGGGCAGACCAACAGAGCCTTCATTTTTTACAACATCTTATCACAGCGATTGGGTTGAAGCATTTGCTATTTATAGCCGCCTATCGAAGCAATGAAGTAAGTGCTGTCCACCCTTTTGTAAATACAGTAAATGCAATACGTGAAGCCAATGTGCCTACTATTTCTTTAGAATTGGAAGAATTGGCTTTAGAACATATTGAGGCTTTATTGCAAGATACTTTGTGTGCTTCTCAACAAGAAATAGCCTCTTTGGCAAAACTTATCAAAGCCAAAACATCAGGCAACCCATTCTTTGTTTCACAATTTCTACAAAATATATATGACAATGCCTATATAGAATATGATTCCGCGAAAAAAAAATGGCGTTGGGACATTACAGTCATCAACAAACTGCCTATCAGCGATAATGTATTGGATTTGATGACCACGCGCTTGAATAGCTTGCCTGCTGAGGCATTGGAGTTGTTGAAATTAGCTTCTTGCATTGGCAATCAATTTTCACTCAAACTTTTGAGCGAATTGGCAGACAAAACACCTTTGGCTGTTCGACACGCTTTGTCAGAAGCCTTGAAGCAAGGTTTTATTGTACCTCATCAAGGCAATCAATATGCAGTAGATGACGAGAATCAAGATACACAAGTATATTTTAAGTTTTTGCACGACAAGGTAGAACAATCGGCTTATATGTTGGTTGAAGAAAAACTAAAAATGCAAAATAGTCTTAAAATAGGGCGTATTGCCTATCACAATAACCCAGAAATCTATAGGCAACAATGGATTTGTGATATAGCAAGCTTTTATAACAAGGGCAAGGAATTGATAGTAGCCGACACCGAAAAAATATTTGTGGCAGATATCAATCTCAAAGCTACACAGAAGGCTAAAAAAGTAAATGCGTATGATTCGTGTATTGTGTATGCGAGGGCAGGCATCGCGTTTTTAGGGGAGTTTGCTTGGCAAAATCATTTCGAAACGTGCTTTGAGTTACATAAAAATTTGGCAGATAGTTTATTCTTACAAGGTGAAAAAGAAGAAGCGGAACAAATATTTGAATTGCTGATACAAAACGCCCAGAATCGTTTGCAAAAAATGCAAATCTACAACATGAAGAACTTGTTGTACGAAAGCAGTGCAAGGTATGGCGAAACTATCGCCAATGCGCGTTTGGCATTGAAAATTTTAGGAATTGAATTGCCAGAGCAAGAAACTGACAAGCAAGAGGCTTTTCAACAAGAAATGGCTTACATCTCCCAAACCTTGCAAGAGCAAGGAGGCATAGGCTTTTTCCACAACTTGCCTGAAATGCAACACCAAGAAATGCGTGAAGCGGTGCAAATCTTGCAAACCGCTTGGTCTTCTTGTTACATGGCAGGCGATATGAATTTGGTGCTTCTCACTTCAGCGCAAATCATCTCTATAGCTATTCGCTACGGCAATACCGCCGAAACAGCGTGGGCGTATGTGGCGTATGCTACTTTTGTGGCGGCAGGGTTAGGACAATACGAATTAGGATATGAGTTGGGCAAACTCTCCATTGAACTAAACGAACATTACAACGACCAAAAAGCCAAAGGTCCCATACATCACTTGATGGGTACATTCCTTCATCATTGGCGTAAACCTATCCGTACAGGGCTACATTATTTCAAAACGGCTTTCGAAGCAAGTTTAGCAAGTGGCAATTATGGATATGCGGGCTATGCCCACTGCGTTCAGGTTCGTCATGAACTGTTGGCAGGGCTTCCGCTAGGGGAAATCAAAGAGCGGACAGAGCAAAATATGCAGATACAATACACTATTAAAAATTATGGGATAGCCCAAATGGGAATAGTCGAGAACGCATACGTGAAAAATATGATGGGCTTAAGCAAAAGCAAAACAAGTTTTGACAACGAAGAATTTGATGAGGAGAAATACCTACAAGATTTTAAAGACTTGCCTATTTTCCATGCTATTTATGAACCTTTGAAGGCAAGAATGTATTTATACCAAGATAACTATCCACAAGCCTTGCTACATACCGAAAAGGCTATGCCTGTTATGATATCTGTGTTTGGTTCAGAATGGAATTGGTTTCATAATGTCAATCATAGCTTGGCTATGTGTGGTATATTGCGTGAAGTGCCTATTCCTGACTCACAGAGAAATCTCTTGTTGGTGCAAATAGAGCAAAATCAAACACAACTCAAAACTTGGGTGGAAAACTGTCCCGAAAATTTTACGCATCATTTCTATACCATAGAGGCAGAAATAGCACAGATAAAAGGGGACTTTGTGCAAGCCATGAAGCTCTATGACAAGGCTATCAAGTGGGCGCAAGCCCATGAGTTCTTGCAAGACGAAGCCTTAGCACAAGAACTCGCCGCTAAGTTTTATTTTGCCAACGAACAAGATGACTTTGCTAAATTGTACTTGCAAAGGGCATATCACGCCTACAAAAATTGGGGGGCAAAGGCAAAAATAG
This sequence comes from Bacteroidota bacterium, assembly GCA_004292795.1. GTDB lineage: Bacteria > Bacteroidota > Bacteroidia > Cytophagales > Microscillaceae > RDXI01. The sequence continues at coordinate 12,158 of RDXI01000004.1, forward strand.
AATTGCTCAAAGAAAAATACAAAAACTATCTAAATACCACACGTCGAGATTCTAAAATTAGGAATGTAACACGCACTTTGCAGACTACAAATGGCTTGCAAGACGATACGCAAACTTCTACAGCGTATGCCGACAATGTATTAGACTTACTGAGTGTCATGAAAGCCTCGCAAGCTATTTCGCAAGAAATAAAGTTGGAAAGCCTATTGCGCACAATGGTTTTGGTGTTGATGGAAAATGCTGGAGCTGACCGCGCTTTGATTTTGCAAGAGCGAAATGCAACCTTGTTCGTCGTAGCCGAAGCGCATTTGCACGCCCAAGAAGTGGCTATTATGCGTCCCGAACCTTTGAGCAAAGAAGACAGAAATAGACTTGCTTTGAGTGTTATTCTGCACGTGTACCGCACCCATGAGTCTGTAACCTTGCGCAATGCCAAAAAAGACAAGCAGTTTTCTATTGACTCCTATATTCAACAAGGCAAAGTAAAATCCTTGCTATGTGTGCCTATCATACACCAAGGCGAAATACGTGCTGTGATATACATGGAGCATAGCCAAATAGAAGGTGTATTTACCAAAGAGCGTGTAGAAATTTTGAATATGTTGAGTTCGCAAGTGGCTATCTCTATGGAAAACTCATTGCTCTACAACACTATGGAGGAGAAGGTAGCCAAACGTACTCAAGAACTCAAAGAACAAAAAGAACTCGTAGAACACAAAAATGCTAATATCATAGCCTCCATCACGTATGCCCAGCGCATACAACAAGCCATTTTGCCCTTGCCTGAATACCTCACAAGGCTCATACCCGAACATTTTGTGTTGTTTCAGCCCAAAGACATTGTGTCAGGCGATTTTTATTATTTGCAAGAAAAAGAAGAAAAAATAGTCCTCGCCGCTATAGATTGCACAGGGCATGGCGTGCCGGGCGCGTTTATGAGTATGCTTGGTTCAGAAACACTGAACGAAATTATCCAAAACAAAGGCATCTTAGAGCCTGACCAAATATTGAACGAACTGCACAAGAGCATCAGGAAAGCCCTCAAACAAAAAGAAACAGACAACCGCGATGGTATGGATTTGTCTATGATAGTGTGGGATAAAGCCAATAAAGTTGTGTATTTTGCAGGGGCTAAAAACTCGCTTATTTATATACAAAATGGCGAGCTAAAGCAAATTAAAGGCAATATTTTTCCTATTGGAGGCGAGCAGAAAGAAGCCAATCGTGTATTTACCAAACACACCATTGACCTACTGCCCGACTCGCCTACTTCGTTTTACCTCTTTTCTGATGGCTATCAAGACCAATTTGGAGGTGAGCATAACAAAAAATTCTCTATTGGACAAATGAAAACCTTGTTCCTTGAGATACATCAACAAGACATGGACAAACAACAGGAAAGGCTTAAAAAGGTGCTACAAAAGTGGATGAACAAGGGCAAAGAATCGCAAATTGATGATGTGTTGTTGATTGGGTGCAGGTTGTAACGGCTTAGAAACTTGCCTACTGACAACGGTAGGCAAGTTTTTTGTAGTTAGGCGTAATTTTTGAGAACATCTTGCACCAACGACCATTCGGCTTTGGTCAAATCAAAATCTTCTTCGAACTCCACCACAAAACCGCTCGCCAAGTCAGCGCGTAAGCCTTCCAAGTAGCTTTTGCCCTCTATAGAAATGGCTAATTCAAGCGTTTTGACAATACTTTCCTTCGAAATGTCGGCTTCATTGGCAGTAAGCATTGCCAAAAAATGCGAGATAGAATCCCCCGCCTCCAATTCATACGCTTCATCGTCTGTTTCGTTCAAACCAAGCACATAAATAGGCTCTTTGAGCTTCAACAAACGCACAAAGCAGTTCAAAATCGTGGCAGTGTCAGCAGGCGAGTTGGTTGTATAGGCGTTGTAGTCCTCTAAAAATGAGAGCGTTAGCCCACTTCCCAACTGTTCGAACACCAACTTAGCTACGAGGGTATCTTTTACCGCTTCGCCCTCCAAAATGGTCATCATCACGGTAGTTCGTTCTGTGATGCCTTCGTCTTCGGGGCAAAAAACGATGCTCAAGTGCGTGTGTTTTTCTTCATCAGACACTACCTCGAACTCAATGCTGGTTCGTCTTTCTGCGTCCCACCAATCTAGGGGCTGGGCTTCAAATTCATAGATAAAATCGCCTGACAGGTCTATGCCTATCTTGGCAAGCATATTGCGCATATTGAAAGGGTTGGGGCTATTTGGTTACACGAATATTCACCTCCACCACGCCATCACGAAGCATATCTATTTGTTTGGCGGCTTCGTAGGAAAGGTCGATGGCGCGTGTGGAGGAGGCAGGCAAGCGGTCATTGATAACGACCACTACTTTTTTGTTGTTTTTGGGATTATGCACCTCGACTTTGGTGTTGAAAGGCAAGGTTTTGTGGGCGGCGGTCAGTTTGTTTTTGTCGTAAGCCTGTCCGCTTGCCGTTTTTTTGCCTTGAAATTTATCGGCATAGTAGGAAGCCTTGCCTTTGGAGGCAGTGAGTTCGGACACGCCACCTTCGGGGGCGGTAGGCAAGGATATGTTTTTCAGGGCTTCGCACCCTGCGAGCCAAAACAGCCCACAAAATAACAGTAGTCGCATAGAGCCACAAAGATAGCCATCTTTTTTGACTTGCCTACTTTGGTGTCCACGAAACATACCAAAAGATAGCTATCTACTCTATGTGCAAGATTTTGAAACTACCAACAAGGAGGTATCCATAAAAAATAATACCCAAGAAGTTAGCAAAAAATATCCTCTTCAAAAAAAGGAAAGACAAATAAGAAAGAGGGTTTCATAAAAACCAGGTATTTCGAATATTTTTTTTGCTTTTAATTATGTGTAAACTATTAAAGTAAACTATTTATTTCCGTAGATAAATTTTCAACAAAATTATCTTCTCCATCAAAATAACCCTTAATTCTCTTTCTAACAAAACCTTCCTTATCTATCAAATATAACACAGGAACAGCACTAACATTCAATGAATTAGCTAATTTTGCCCCTTGGTCATATACAAAAATAAGGTCCTTTTCGTATAATTCTACGTGCTTAGATTCTGTAAATTGTTTAAATGTATTGTGTAAACTTTGATTTACAGTTAGGAACAATACATTTTTATTTTTTTTAAATTTTTTCTCAATTTCTATAATATCTGCCATTTGCTCAATACAAGAGCCACAAGAACTACTCCAAAAATCTAAAATTATTACTTTATTTGTTAATTCTTTTTGAGAAAGTGTGTCTTTTTTTAAGTCTATTAAAGAAACATTATAGGGTATTTTGGAATTCTTGTTGAGCGTTTCTATCGTGTAAAAATAGAAATAATAATTTGGTATCATATAGAATATGATATTTAATAATGACACCCAAATAACAGAGGCAATAAGCAAATGATAATGCTTTTTTTTGTAAAAATAATTTTGCAATAAAATACCCACAAAACCAGACAACCAACACATAGGTATATACTCATACGTGAAAGTTGTATTAAATGGTGTTTCAGGAGAAATTATTTTCCCCACAATAGGTATTAACAATAACACTTGCATAGGCAATACGAGTAATAAAGTATCTACTAACATCTTTCTTTTTGAAAGAAAATGTATAAAAAAACCAGATACAGTATAAGCCCAAACAAAAAATATAAATGAGCTTTTTCCTCTTATAGAAAAACAAAATGTAGGAATTATGAAAAAAGTCAATAATCCTATTGTACTAAAAATTATTATATTTCTCATATACAATAAAGTTTATAGCTATAGTAATTGTGTTACTATAGCTAATCGTGAAAAATAACTAACGACAAAGCCCTATACACTCCATTTGAGCCATAAAACGCCCTTTTTCAATAGGCTCAATAATGCCCGACAAGCGTATTTGCCCACGTGCTTGTGTGAAAAAGAACAAAAAAAGGAAAGACAAACAAAAAAATGATGTTTTCATAAAAAAAGAGGATAAAGCAAGCTATGAAATAACATAGCTTGCTTAGTGGATTATTTTGTAGGGACTGTCAGACCTTGAAATACAAGAAATATAAAAATATTGTAATTCCCCATCCCAGAGTTTCCCAAAAAAATATGAACCAATTAAAGTTTTTTCGGTTAAATAACCATTGCCCTGTTAGATTGATGATAGCACCAATCAATATACCTAATACAAGGCTTTTGAAAGCTAACAAAAAAATAGAAAGTAACATAAATGTATTAGTATTAAGTTTCAAAAACTACCATCCTTCTAAGACACCACTTGATGCCAATATAGCACCTCCAACAACAGACCAACAAAACATATAAGGATTGAACTTTGTAACAAAACCTATTGCAAGTCCAACAAGTTGTCCTGAACCATTTATCAAAGCACCTCCTATTGCGCCTTTTATATCTTTTGATGTAGCAGATTGTATTGACACATTTGTAGGCAATGCGTCTTGATTTGCTACCCACCAATCCCTTGAAGACGTGGTAATAGATATAATAACTCCTGCAAAAGCACCACGAGACATATCAGTAGGATAATTTTGCGCTTGATATACTGTCTGCACAGAGTCAATTACATTGCTAAATTCCGTGAACGAGATTGTATTCTCTGAACCTTGCTTACTAATTTGAAGCAATCGCTTAACTAATTGGTATTCAACTCCATCTAACAAATTACCTTCTTTAAGTTCAAGAAGTTTAGCTTCATTATCAGAGTAATTCCTTAAGAAATCGTTAGTGAATTGAGGCGTGTGCAAATAATTCTTATGTTCATTCAATGCGTTTACGAAGCTCGCCTGCTCATCTTGTGAAAGTTGGTAGTTATTCAAGACAAACGAGCTTAGTTCATCTTTCATAACATCTACTTTTTCTTGTATCGAGGATATATTGGCAGGCAAAGTATAGTCCTTCATATGTGTTAGCGAAGCATTATGAATAAGCCCGTAGATAGCATAAGGATTGACAAGCGTTGTTTTTCCCTCTCTTGTAGTTCGAGAGGCAGGCTTGACACCTTCAGAGGCAACATCTTTCTGCTGGCAGGCATAAAAGCCTACAGAACCTACGAACAGTAGGGCAAACGTGAGGGCGATACGAACAGGCTTGGAGAAGCCGAGTGTTTGGAAGAATGACATTTTTGTCATAATTTTGTAAAAGGGTTGATATTGTTGATTAAGACACTGCAAAATTAGCCCGCCTCACTCTAAAAAACTTAGAGTGGGGCATTTTTTTTGAAAAATTTTGCATTTTCTTGTCTAATGCCCCTCTTTTGGCTCTTGTTGAAACTCAAACCTGATATTGAAACCTCCGCCTCCCTTATAATAGTAGCTACACCTGTGCGGGCAGTATTGTATGGACGCGCCCATGTCTTTCAAAAAATCCAAGTAATTGTACAAGGTAGCTTCCGAAACCTTGAGTTTTTTGGCAAATTCCTTAGGCGTGCCTGTGCCTTGCCTGCGAATGAGCTTGTCGAGGCGTTTCACTTTGTCTAAACAATCGTGCAATTTCGTCATGATGTGAGTAAGCTATAATTTTGATGCAAAATTACAGCCACCTATCCAAAAAGTAATGGCGTAAAAGTTGTATTTTACACATATTATGATATATTTTACACTTCTGATGCCTTATTTGCCTTGTTTATTTTTGTAGGGCTTAACATTCGCACTACATTATGTTTTTTTGTAATTTTTTAAAACTACAAAAATAATCGTTTTGGGGCTTGCCTACCCTCGCACAAATTTCTCACAGATTAGATGCGTATTTACGTGAGTTCGGAAATAAAAAGGTCGCATACAAGCCCCAGCGGGGCGACATCTTTGTAGCACAACGGTTTAAATCTTCCAAAGCCCCAGCGGGGCGACATCTTGATAGTACAATAAATAGATGTCGCCCCGCTGGGGCTTGTAGGTGGGTTGCTATAAGGCTACAAAGATATAGCCCCGCTGGGGCAAGCCTATTCAATCCATTAATTTACAATATTTTACATTTAAATCTAATTCCGAACTCACGTTATTTGAAAATAAACCCGCGTTTTTTTGTTTGGGACTGCCTTTCTACATTTCTATATCGTCAACAGAGCAACTCAATATTTCGCTACAATCACGACAATATAATTCTATAGCATTATCTATAATTTCTGAGTGGCTAAAACGAACTTTGCCTTCTTCAGCTACATAAATATCATATCGATTGGGTTGCGTTATAAATTCCTTACAACCACAATGCAAACATTGGTAGTTTTTTTGTTGGTCTGTTGGCATATTTTATTTGGGGAAATTTTATGATTTTTTCAATGTCATAAGATTTAAGATTTTAGAACACCATCATAATATCCTATGTTCTTTTTTACAAGCCATAATTATAATTAAGAATTAAGAGTTCTGTAATTTTTCCGCGTTTTTTTCCATCGCAGTTGATGGCACGCCCTGCCGATACTTTCATAAATTTGTAACCTTCATAAATTTCTTGAAAAAAAGTATCTTGTGGGTTTTCGTGGGTGGGGTCTGAATTGGAAAGCATCAACATAGCCCCTTTGTCTTTGTCTAAACTTCTGAAAAATTGCGCTAATTGGGTTTGTTCTTCATCTCCAAACTTTTTCCCTGTATAAGTAGTAAAATTGGCAGTAGAACTAATGGGACGATAAGGCGGGTCAAAATACACAAAACTTTGCGCATCTACCTTGTCCAAACAAGCGGAATAATCGCCATGCACAATTTCAACATTTTGTAAACTCCTTGACACTGCACGCAAGTTAGCTTCGTCCAAAATAGAGGCTTTTTTGTATTTGCCATACGGCACATTAAAACCGCCTTTAGCATTCAGACGAAACAAGCCATTGAAGCAAGTTTTATTCAAAAAGATAAAGTGTGAGGCTCTTTCTATTTCCTTCTCGCCTATTTCGTTATAATTGATACCAAAACGCTGTTGATTAAAAAGTTCTCTTACAGACAAATAAAGTTTGTTTCTTTCTGCTTGTGGAGTTTGGTTATAGGTAGTTTGGTAGGTTGTCAAAAGTTCAAGTAATGCTTCCAAATGTTGTTGAACAACTTGGTAGGTAAGCACCAAATCTTTATTTATATCCGAAAGATACACTTTTTCAAACTTAAATTGTTGTGAAAGTGCAAAGAAAACAGAGCCACCACCCAAAAAAGGTTCTACATACGTTTTGATGTTTCCTTTTTTAAGCGTTGTAGGCAAGTAATGTTGTAGTTGCTCCAATAATTGCGACTTGCCTCCTGCCCACTTTAAGAACGGTTTTACTTTAGCACTTTTCATCTCCTTATTTTTTTAGCAAAAATAACACGCCTATTCCAAAAAACCTATTTTTTTTAGCTTTTTTTGAGTAGGGCAGGCAAGAAAAAACACGCCTTGCGACGTGTTTGAAGAAAAAAACTTACAATTTTATGACTTTTTCGCGCCATTGTTGCCCATTGGCTCGCACTACGACTATGTATGTACCCGCAGGCAAGGCAGAGAGCGTTTTGGAAAGAACTTGCGAGCTTGCCTCCGCAGTGCTTGCCTGCTTGCCTACTTGCCTACCCACCGCATCAAAAAGCACGATTTGTACTTCGGCAGTGGCTTCGGTAGGCAAGCGAAGCGTAACGTTGCCTTGCGAAGGGTTGGGAAAGAGGCGGAAAATGCCATTTTGCACCCAAATAATGGCACTGTAGGCAAGATTGCCCTGTGTATCCACTTGGCGCAAACGATAATAAGCCGAGTACAAGAAATTTTTATCCACAAAATTGTAGGCTCTTGTGGTTTGGCTATTGCCCGCGCCCTCTACAAAACCAATGGTTTCAAAGTTTTGCGCATTGTAGCTTTTTTCTACATAAAAACCGCGATTGTTCGTTTCTGTAAGCGTTGTCCAATCGAGTTTGGACTCGGAGTCACTTATTTTCTTGCCTGCAAAGTGCGCTATTTGGGCATTCAAGAGCAAATTCTCTTGCCCCAATGTCCAATGCGAAAAGGAGGTAAGCCCATTGACGAGTACATTGTCCGCGCCCACGTTCTCGCCTGTTTCGTACTTGTGCCAGCCCAAAGGCGCGACTGTCGCACTCCAACGATATACTTGGTTTACTGTGATGCCATCTAATACTTCTTGCGTGGCGTAATAGATGCGCAATGTAACGGTATTTCCGCCAAAAGCATCAGCCGACAATCTATATACTTTTTTGATGCCTGCATTGAAGCTCAAAGAGCCACCGCGATAATGATAGCGGTACATCGTGAGGTTGCTGATGGTGCTTCCTGACGAAGCCAAGTCGATGCCTGTGCCTGCCACGCCTCCCGAACCCACTAAGGTAGTGGGAATGGTGCGCCCTGTGAGGATTATCGCGCCACCAGGGTTGCCATCTTCGATTCCAACAGTGTTGTCGGTAACGATAACGTTTCCTGCACGATTTTCGAGCATCGAGCCTGTAGTGCCAAGATTGACATTTCTGTAATTCAAATCAAAATCGGCAGTGTTTGTGCCATCTATTTTGAAAAGGTTGGTTACATTGATGCCTGATTCCGAGCCTGAAAGTTGCGCCAAACCTGCACTTTTGTTTACCGTTAGGTTGTAGAAAGTAGTGGAGGCGTTAGCAGTGATAACTTGCGTGCCTGTGCCGTTGAGCGTTACGGTGCGTTGGCTTGCGCTGAATGTGCCACTGTTTGTAAAATTGCCCAATACAGTCAAATTTCCGCCTGAAGCCGTAGAGAGGTTGAGCGTTCCTGCATTGTCCACATTGCCCGTAACAGTAAAAGTAGCGGTCATGTAGGTAGGCGAGGTTTGTTTATCCGACATCTCGAAGAGCGAACCGCTTTCTACAGTCAGGTTTCCGCCTATAGTGCGTGCTACGGCTGTTCCTCCATTGCCTCCCAAATAAAATCGAGTGTTGTTGCGAATTTCAACATGATGTGGATAGCCCGCGCCACTGTTTGCCCACCATTCTTTGCTTTTGATGTATTCGTTGGTGCTGTTGTAGCGCAAAATAGAACCCGAAGCGTAAATAGGCGCGTTTCCTGTGAGTTCCAAAGCTCCTCTTATGTTGATTTCAAATATGTATTGAATAGTCAGAATGTCGCCATTAATTTTTAGGAGCGAGTAGCCTACGCCTGAACCCGCGCCTTTTACGCTTAGTTTGGCTCTCGCGCCGAAGGTAAGCGTGCCACTGTTCGCACTTGAAAGCCCTACTTGAATGTTGCTCGCGCCTGATGTGGTAGCCAAGATTTCGAAAATGCCCTCGCCTGCCCCCGAATTGATAACCTGACGCGCTCCGCCATCTACCAACATTCCGTTAGTGCCGTTGTTGGTGTAGGTAAGGATTTTGTCGTTCAAGTCCAAACCGCCCACGTTCCGAATTTCAAAAGTGTTACCTGTAGCCCCGCTACCCACGATGTCGATGTTAGACAAAAGTTTTACATTCGTAGCAGTGGACTTATTGATGATGAAATAGCCAAACGCCAATGTTCCCGCGCCTGTATGCGAAATGGTTTGTTCGCTTGTGCCATTGAAGAACGTCCCGCGTGCATTGTGGTTGAAAGTGCCGTTATTGGTAAAGTTGCCTTGCAAACGCAAATCACCAAAGCCCGAAGTAGCAAGCGTAAAAGTCGCGCCTGTTTCTATGATGAGATTGCCGTCCATTTGGCGGAATTGGTTGTCGCTTCCAAAGTTCAACGTAGTGCCATTGACAATAGTAACATTTTTCGGTACGCCATTATTGAGCGGATGAGAAGGCGTGTTCTTGTACCAAACCTCGCCTGCATAATAGCTTCCGCCTGTGTCAAATTTGAGCGTGGAGCCATCAGCATAAAAGGGCGCGCTGGCTGTGCTTACATTGCCTCCGCCTTTAATGGTAAATGTGCCTGCTATGATGGCTATATTCGTGCTTACAAAGTCGACTGTGGTAGAGGTTTCTACATCATTGAAAGTTGTGGTGGCAGTGCCTAAGACTTGCCGAGTGCCTCCTGCGGAGAATAAAACCTTGCCTACGTTGGCAACAAAACTGCCGTTGTTCGTAAAATTGCCTTGCACCGCGAGTTGTCTTGCCTGCCCGCTTTCGCTTGTGAGCGTGCTGTTCAGAGTAATGTCCGTAACAAAGGCATTTTGGTCAAGGGTTACCAAGTGATTGATGATAATATTGGCATTGTCAGGAGGAACAGAACCGCCAATCCATGTGCTTCCCACGCTCCAAAGTCCATCTTGCGCAGTGCCAAAGCCCGAAATAACAGTGTAACTGTAATTAGCTCCGCCGTTGTTGTTGAGGTTGATGGTATAATAATCTGCCTCGCCTGTGGGAACAGTGATGCCAGAACCAGACGTAAAGACATAATAGCGTACTGTAGCCCCTGCGGTGTTTGTGCCTGCGGGTATATTGGCGGTGTAGGTCGTGCCACTGCCTGTCATAGCCACTATAGTAGAAGTGGTAAAACTATCTGTAGAATAGCGCAGGTAAGCTCCTTGTCCTGTCGCAAATGCCCCGCTCAAAGTAGCCGTAACCGTTACAGCGTTGCCACTCAAAACTGTAGTAGGGCTTTGCGTTACACTGCTTACCGTTTGCACCGCGCCCTGCACACGAAAATACAAAAAGTCGTTTTCTGTATCAGGGTTGCGTGTTTTGAATACATAGCGGTCTGTAGTGTTCGGGCAGTTGATAAAAAAAGCTCCTGAACCACAAACGGGCATATTGTTGTAAGACGTATTCACGCCTGTTGTCCAATTCAAGTCTGTGCAACTCGCGGGACCAAGCTGTGTGTCATTACCCGACCAACCGCGCACCATTCTGAAATAGCGGTCGCCTGTGGCGGGTGGCTGAATGGTTTGGATACGAGATGTGCCAGCACTTGACAAGAAATAAATAATATTCGAAGGGCTTGCCCAACCCGCGCCAAAATCACCGATAATACCATTTTGGGCGGTAGCGTTTGCTGTCATCAACATTGCCATTATCGACAACCCCCAAAAACGAATGAGCGTAGAAAAATTTTTCATATTTGTATTGCTTGCTAATTGGAAAAATCAAAACAACCTTATAAAGGTACGCAATTTTAGCTATATATGTTAAAAACAAGCTATTTTTGTACTTTTCCAATATGCAAGATACAATGTCTTTTTGTAAGAAAAATACAAAAAAACTACCAAACGTGCCTACATCTTGGCAGGGTTTATTGTGCCTATCGCGCTTTTTATGTTATAACTTGATGTAATTCAAACGATTGTGCTAACGAAACCTTGATTTAGAAGGCTTGTAAGTTTTGGGCGTAATTATAAAAAAAGTCCTGTTTTGTAAAAAAATATTACAAAACAAGATTTTTATATTTTATGCAATTTTCACTTAGCTTGCGTTTCTGCATGAAAGCGCAATATATGTTCATCTATACTTGCCTGCGGGGTGTTGATGATGTACTCCTCAAAGGCGTGCGTGTCTTGAAATTGTTGTTTGAATTCGAGAATGAACAGCCCCAAGTCGCGCCCATGCAATTCGGGCAAAAGCGACATGACGTGCTTTCCGTTGAATTTGGCTTGAATGGCAATGCTACGCGATTCTTTGGCATTTTCTGCTTCCAACTGTTCGGCAAGTTTGGCTTCAGGAAACGCCCCGATAATCGTAGGCAGGTAAGCCTCTTTGTCTTCCTCGAACACATAGCGTTTTTGGATTCGGTGTTGCTTCAAGTATTCCAAAAAACGCTCAATCGTGGGGCGATGCCTTGCACGTTTTTCTATAGGTTTGGCGTTCAGGTAAGGCTCTACAGAGAAATAAGGCGAAGAAATCACCCAAGCGAATAGATTTTCGAGGTTATCGAAACCCTTTTCCCACACAGCATAATCCAAGCCCAAGAAGTGGCAAATTTGGCTGAAGTCTGTCGTGATAGGCAAGTCGATGTTATAATTGCCCTCTTCTCGCCTATAGACGTACATGAGTCCATGCTCGCCATATTTCAGGTTGAAGCGTTTGCAAATTCTGCCTATGAGGTTGCCTAAGTCATTGAAAGACAAGTAATTGTAGGTACTTTCCAAATATTCAGCCTCCACACAAAAGAAATCGACTTGAAAATTTTGGTAAACCGTAGAAAAGATATTGCCTACAAATTTGTATTGCGTGATGCCCAAGCCTTGTATGATGCTTTGCCTGACTTCTTCCCTGTCCTTGCCTGTGAGGTCGGGGGCAACAATGATGTCCATATCGCCAAAATCTGCCTTCGAAGCATAATAGCGAGGGATACGATACGCTTCGCCAAGCGTTTTGCTTAGGTAAGCGCGGACTTCTTTCTCAATATCGAGGTATCGAGTTTGCGACAAGCGTCCTAAGTTAAAGAGTTTTCCGCCCATGGTGGTGTGTGAAGGGGGGTATGTTGAGGAAAGTGTTTATTTTCTTTGAACGGAAAAAAACAATTTTGGTTTGAAAAAATACCAAAAACAAAAATAAATTCCTAACTTGCAATCAATTCTACGCTATCCTAATTTTTGTAGGCTTTTGATAAATCAAAATCCTTTCTGCCCAATAAATATGGAAAAAGAATACAACAATCTCGAAGAAATCGTAGCCGATTATCCCAATTTGTATGGTATGTATGTTGCCTACGACTACAAAGGCGTAATGTATGCTTGTTTGTGCTTCGAAGAGGCACATTTTGAGGCGGATATTTGGAGTATTGCTTATAATGCCGAGTGGAAAAACATAAAAATCGTGCAAGACATCTTTTGGTTTGTTGAGGTAACGATTTACAAAAACTTGCAAGGATTGATTTTACGCTTCGAGAAAAACTTTGCCTTTCCTGATGCCTTTGCCTTCGACCAACTGCCTCGCCTGCGCAAGTTGCATCTTAGTTATGAGGGCATCTATTCGGCTGAAAAACGGCGTATTGCCTTGCCTGCCCTGCCCCAATTAGAAACCTTGACGCTGTACGGCTGGGAAGAAGTGCGTTTGACTGACCGCTTGGAACATATAAAACGCTTTGGTATTTTGCGCACAGGCAAGGTAGTCTTGCCTACGCTTTTGAGCCAACTCAACCCTGATACGCTTACCTCCCTGACTATCCAACACATACGCGAGTTGGTATTTTTCCCTGACTTGCAAAAGCCCAAAAAAGGAGAAAGCTTGCCTACTTTTACAGATTTAGAAGCATTTACGCACTTAAAACATTTGGGCGTTGCTTCCAATAAATTCAAAAAAATGCCTTTCGCCCTCGCGCCTTTTCACGCCTTAGAAAGTTTGGACTTGGCTACGAACAAGTTTGAGGTCTTTCCTGATGATTTTTTGGAGCTAAAACATTTGCAAAAAATAGACATCTCGGCTACGCCTTTGGTCAAAAACAAGCTTATAAAAGGCGGTAACGAATTGGTAAAATTGATAACTTCTTTCGAAGAAAATAAGGTAAGTGGCGAAGAGAGGCGCGTGTTGTTTGGTATCTTGACCGAGAAAGAGAACTTAGAACAAAGCCTTACCTTGCAGGACTTATTGCGCTTTTCGGTACTGACGACCAACAGCAACCTATTGCGCAAAATCATTGCCTTGTGCGAAAAAAAGGTTACGGAAAATCCTTTAGACGCGCTTTCGGACATCAAACACATCACGCTTTTAGGCAAGATGCCTGCGATTACTTTTCCACAACTTAAGAGCTTTTTCGAAGCGCATGGCATTGTTGTTCAAAATAAAATTACTGCCAAAACGCAAGCGGTCTGTGTAGGCGAGAAACCCAACGCCCAAGAAATCGAGGGCTTATTGCAAACGTTTCAACACTTGCCTATCTGCTTTCCTACGCACTTGAAGGGCTATATGCAACAACTCGAAACGCCTTATTTGGCTACTTCTGACGAAGAAGTAACGCACAATTTGGAGTTGCTTTTGCTAAGCGAAGACGAGTCGAATGTTGTCCTCGCCTTGCAAATGATGAGAACAGGTGGACTGCCCGAACTTTTGTTCGAGTACCTTTGCTTCAAAGTGATTGAAAATAATTGGAAGTACAGGAAAGAAACCTTGAACTTGTTGGAAAAATACGCCACGCCTGCCCAATTTATGGTTATCAAAAAAATTTCGGGCAATTACAATGACTACAAAAAGAACTTGCAATGGCTCATAGACTCGCCTGAATTTGACAACACGAGCTTAGTGGCTTGCGCCCTCAAATTCTTCACGCACCAAAAAACAAACTACTTTCAACGCCGTTTCTTGTATATGTTGAAGGGCATTTTGTGGCAAACCGAAGGCAAGGCTTTCGAGCTGTTGCTGAACCATTATTTGCAAGAAAATGGCACGCTTATTTTGGAAAACGAGTCAATGGATTTGAACAAAATCCCCGCAAGCCTTGCAGGAAACCCGAACATCAAAAAAATCATTTTGGTCGAAACCTTTTTGGGCAAACAAAGCCAAAAAGCAGGCAAGACTATCCTCAACAGCTTGCCTAACTTACGAGAAATCGAGGTTTTGTCGAAACTGCACAAATACGCCTACGACAGCGAGGAGGAAGTAGAACAAGTGAAACAAGAGGAAACCGCAATCTATACGACTATGCTCTCCAACTTTCCTGTAACAGTTACTTTTTATGATGGGCGATTAAGTGGCGATTAGCGTTACCCACCGCATCAAATACGCACAAAACAACGCGCAATATGTACCAATGGCATAGCCCAAAATTGCCAATAAAACGCCCACAGGCGCGAGTTGGGGCTGAAAAGCAGACGCTACCACAGGCGCGGAAGCTACGCCTCCAATGGCGGCTTGGCTACCCACTGCCACAAAAAAGAAAGGAGTGCGCCACCATCGAGCCATTAAAAGTAGGCAAGCAATATGCACACACAACCAAAGTACGCCTATCAAAAACAACAAAGGCATTTGGGCAATACCCGCCAAATTTAGCTTCGTGCCTAATGCTGTAATGAGCAAGTACAACAATGTAGTCGCCCATTGCGAAGCCCCTACGCCCTCCAAACGCCTCACAGCAGGAAAGAAGGAAAGCAAAATGCCTAAAGTCGTGCAAACCAACACTACCCAAAAAAAGGTTTGCCCTATGGCGTGTGCTATGCCCACACCGCCCAAGGCTATAGCCACAAGCGTTAAGTTGTCTTGTGTAGTGGCAGGTTTAGTAACGGTTGCTTTGTAGTCAGTCAAGCGTTTTGCAACATCATCAAGTATTTGATTGTCAGCGCGTAGCCACGCATCGAGGCGCGTGTGATGCTTCGCGCCATAGAGCAAAATCGCCATCCAACTGTAGGCAATCAATACATCGACCACGCCCAAAATAGCAAAAAGGCTATCGCTTGTTTGTAAAATTTCTTTGATAGCTGTTTGATTTGCCGCGCCACCTATCCACGTACCCGCCATAGTAGCCAAACCGCGCCACACTTCGTCCCCTCCCTTGCCTACCCAAATACTCGGAAAAATGCTCCCCACGCAGGCAAGGGCAATGGGCGCACCGATAACAATGCCTACAACTCCCGCCAAAAATACCATAACGGCAGGTTTGCCGAGTCGTGCCAAAGCAGGCAAGTCCAAACTAAGCCCAAACAACAGCAGGCTTGCAGGCAAGAAATATTGTGTAGCCACAAAATAAAAATGCGTTTTGCTTGCATCTATCACACCCGACACTTGCAACAGGCTTGGCACAAAATAACAGAACAGCAAAGGAGGCAAGAACTGGAAAACAGCCTTGCCTACCCGCGTCCCTTCTGCCCAAAACACAAGGGCAGGCAAGCAGGCAAGTATGCCAATAATGAGCGGTTCGTGGGTAAGGGGCATAAGAAAAAAACTATAATTTTTTGAGTATCAAGGCAGTAAAGGGCGGAAGTTTTACCTTGCTTGCTTTGTATTTTTTGTTGGTCAGCAAGTCTATGTAGCCCTTCGCGTGGGCAGGCAAGTCGAAACTTTGGGACTTTTCCGCTGCATTGAACAAAACCGTTATATCGTTAGCAGGGTTCGCTTTGTCGGTGCGTTGGTAGGCAAGTTGTTTGCCTGCAGTAGTCATGAAGGTAAGCTCGCCTACTGCCAACACAGGATTTTCTTTCCTAATTTTTATCAATTTTTGATAATACTTAAAATGTTCTTCATTGAAGGACACTTCATCAAAACCTTCTGCTTCTTTCGTAAACCTTACGCGCTTTTCAGGCTTGAATTTCAATTCTTTCCACATCAAAGGCTTTCTACAATCGGGGTCATCTGCGCCCCACATTCCCATTTCTTCGCCATTCCAAATATTGGGTGCGCCAATAGACGTAAATAAATGCGCCAAATATAGCCTTAGACGTTTGTAACTATCTTGGTTTGGTCGGTTGGTGTTGTAGTTTGCGTCATCATTGGGCGTAGCCTTGAATTTGTATTTATTCGGATTGGCAAAATCGCTCAACAGGCGAGGCGTATCGTGTGAGGACGACACATTCATCATCACTTGGCGCGTTTCAGGCGAGAGGCGATTCCATTGAAATTCCAAACTGTCTTTGAATTGTTGGGCGTTGATGTCGAAGTTTGTTTTGGCAAAGAAATAACGTGCAGGGCGATATACTTGGTAAAACATCACCGCATCAAAAACATCTCCGCTTGTGTAAGGCACAGGGTTCATGAGGTTGTCAGGCCATTCTTGCCACCAAATCTCGCCTACCAAATAGGCTTCGGGCTGAATGGAGCGCACAAAAGTTCGGAAATCGCGCCAAAAAACAAGCCCTATTTGGTCTGCCACGTCTAACCGAAACCCGTCAATGCCCTTGCCTACCTCGCCATTGGGCGCGAGCCAACGCTTCGTTACAGCAAAAATATGCTTCTTGGCTTCTGCATTGATGTCGCCTTCGTAAGGGTAACCCACTTTGCGCGGTGTGGTGATGTTTACTTTCTTGATTTCAGGCAAGGTGCTATTGCCGAGCCAGCCATTGTACGAAAATTCGTTTTCGGGTGTGTTTGGGTTGTCAAAACTTTTGATGTCGTACCAATCTTTATAAGGCGAGTTGGCTTGATTTTTCAAAATGTCTTGCCAAGCCCAGTGCATTGTGCCTGTGTGATTCCACGAATAATCCATAATGACCTTCATACCGCGCTTGTGGGCTTCTTCTACCACTTTGAGGAATAATTTATCGGCAGAAGTCCATTGCCAAGTGTCGGGATTGTTCGGATTTTCTTGTGCTATCATTTTCATATCTTCGGCAGGGTTCGAGCCAAAGTTTACGTCTATGTGGTGATAATTGCGTGCATCATATTTGTGCAAAGTAGGCGCGTCATTGATAGGATTGAAGAAAAGAGCTGTAACACCCAAGTCTTGCAAATAATCCAATTTATCGAGAACGCCCTGCAAATCGCCTCCATAACGGCGGTATTGTACGGTATGATTGAATTTGCCAAGCGGTTTCGCCCAACTTTCCTGTTCGTACCAACTATGCTCCCAATCCGTAACGCTCCAATCAGCAGGAAAGACCATACCAATAGGCGGAATATTGACATTTTCTATTTTGGGGTCATTGCTTTTGTCGCCATTGTGGAAGCGTTCCACAAAGATTTGATACCAAATGGCGTTTTTTGCCCAAGCAGGCGAGGGCGTTTTTTGAGCGAATGTAGGGCTTGCGCAAAGCAGGCAAGCCAAAAGAAGGCAATGTTTCATATACGTTTCTATGTTTTTCAACTATAGGCAAAGGTAGCACAAAATCTAAGAAATCGCTATATTTGCGTATGCAAAATGAAAGACCTTTGATGTTAGTTTCAAATAATGATGGCATCACTGCAAAGGGCATCGAAGCCCTTGCGAATGCCGATTGTGTGAAACTCGCAAGGCATTGTATACTTCAAAGATGCTATATTAACCACAAATCATCACGGATTAGTCATAATAAACATTGAAAAAGTGCAATTTGTTTTATTTTTTTGAAAAAAAAAGAGTATTTACTTGTTTTTTATTTTTACAAATTTTATTTTTGTCTAAGTTTTTTGTGTCACTTACCCCCCTTGTTATTTTTATGAAGAAAAAAAAAGTAATTGCCCTTTCTCTTTTCCTGCTTGCTTCTAACTCTCTAAGTTGGGCTTATACAACTTGTGGCTGTTCAAGAGGTAACACTACTTATGTTTGGCACACAGGCGACAATCAAAAGTGTGGTCAGGCTACAGGAACAGCTAACAAAACAATAAAATTGGAAGACGGTACCAAAGAATATACCGTAGATGTATCAGAAGCTATCAAGTTTTGCGGCTAATATCAGTATATCTGATATTGCTATGTGTACTTCTATACAAAACAAAAAGTATAGTAAAAAAATAATAAACATCTTAAATCTTTATGAAAAAAGTATTTTTAACAATATTTCTGTCTGTTTTTATATCTCAGGTATATGCCGAAACCTATTGCACTTGTAGTAGGGAGGGTACCAGATATTCATGGATAACAGAAGGCGGTTGTTCAAAAGCATCAGGAACAAAAGCCTACAAAACAATTACTGTAGAAGATGGTACAAAAGAAAGCATCGTTGATGTTTCTGAAGCTATCAAATTTTGTTACTAATCTTCGCAATAGAAGTAATCCCCTAAACAAAACATTTTTTTAATAACTACACTCATGAAAAAAGTTGTTTTTTCCCTTCTTATGAGTTCCTCGTTGTTTTATTCTTGTACACAGAATGAACATAAGCCTGCTAAAGATATAGGCTTGAATGAGGAACGTGTTGTCAATAATTCGCAAGATGCTGATGTTTATGCTTTTGCTAAAAGAAACAACTGGGATTTACTCTCAGGGAAATCAATTAGTTGGCAAGATGCTTTAAGCAAATACAAAGCTATTACTAACAATGCTGAGAACCAAAGCTCAAATCATTTGGATAATTTCAAGCAAATTGTTATTCAACGCATCGTGCTTCAATATGGTCTTGCTCAAAGTGCAAATGCAGAATCTTTGGAGTATTGTTATCAAGAATTATTGAAATGTAATGGACAAAATCCTGAAGTTGTGTATAATATTCTCATAGCTCTAAAACCAACGCTGGGTGTTGAGAAAACTCATAAGTATGCACAGCAAGTTTTAGTAAAACGTAAAAACTATGCGGCTTCTATGCAAAAAAGTGCTGATAAAGAAGTCGAAAAAACAAGGCAAGAATTTAGAGATTACGCTCAGAAATTGAGAGATTTGTAATTCCTCTGCAAATTGAAGCCGTATCCCAAAATAGTTTATTGAAGTTTAAAACTCCAATAAACTATTTTTGGTTATAACTGCTAAGATTATTTTATTCTTTGTGTATGTTTTTCAACTATAGGCAAAGGTAGCATAAAATCCAAAAAACAGCTATATTTGCGTATGCAAAATGAAAGACCTTTGATTTTAGTTTCGAATGATGATGGCATCACTGCGAAAGGCATCGAAGCCCTTGTGAATGCCGTAGCCGAGATAGCCGAAGTAGTGGTAGTAGCCCCAAACAAGCCACAATCGGGTATGGGACACGCCATCACGATAGGGCAACCGCTCCGCCTTACGCAATCGCACATTTTTGGGCAAGAAATCCTTGCCTACGAATGTTCTGGCACGCCTGCCGATTGTGTGAAGCTCGCAAGGCATTATGTACTGCACGACAGGTCGCCCGACCTTGTGGTAAGTGGCATCAATCATGGCGCGAACTCTTCGGTAAGTGTGTTGTATTCTGGCACTATGTCTGCCGCTATCGAAGGGGCTATCGAGGGCTATCCTTCTATTGGTTTTTCGCTTTGCGACTTTAGCCACAAGGCGGACTTTTCGCACACCAAAGAATACGTGCAACGCATTATCCGCGAGGTACTCACACAAGGCTTGCCTGAAGGCATAGCGTTGAATGTGAATATTCCCAAACTAACCGACCGACCTATCAAAGGAGTGCGGATATGTAGGCAAGCCAAAGGGCATTGGGCAGAGGAATTTGAGGAAAGAGTCGATCCGTATAATCGCCCTTATTTTTGGCTCACAGGCAAGTTCGTAAACCAAGACAACGGACAAGACACAGACGAATGGGCGTTGGCAGAAAATTATGTGTCTGTTGTGCCTTGTCAAGCAGACCTCACTGCACATCATTTGCTCGGTGCATTGAACCAATGGAATTTGAATGTAGTGTAAATAAAAAAAAACAACATCATGCTACTTTCATTTTATCCTGGTCCCGCTAAAGTCTATCCGCAGGTAAGCCAATATATGCAAGAGGCAATGCAAGAAGGCATTTTGAGCCTCAATCATCGAAGCCCTGCTTTTATGAGTCTTTGCGAAGCCACTATAGAAAATTGCCGTGAAAAATTGGCGATTCCTGCGAATTATACGCTTTTTTTTACTTCTTCGGCTACGGAGTGTTGGGAAATAATCGCACAGTCTTTCCTGCAAGAGGGCGACTCGGTGTTGCATTATTATCGTGGGGCATTTGGGGAGAAATGGGCGGATTATACCGAAAAATTGTGTAGTTATGCTTCGAAGCAGGTAAGGATTTTTCGCCACGAAGACGCTACGTCCTTGCCTACCAACCCCACGCTTGCCTGCTTCACGCCCAACGAAACCTCTAACGGTACGGCTATCAATGACTCTGCCTTGCGCAAACTCATCAAGGGAATCTCGCCTGCTTTTGTGGCGTGTGATGTTACATCGAGCTTGGGCGGGGTGCAGTTGCCGTTTAAGTTGGGTGATATTTGGTTTGCTTCGGTGCAAAAGTGTTTGGGCTTGCCTGCGGGTATGGCGGTTTGCATGATGTCCCCGCGTGCCGTAAAGCGAGCCTACGAAATAGGCGAGAAAGCGCATTACAACAGTTTGACGAATATTTTGGACAATATCCAAAAGTTCCAAACGCCCTACACGCCCAATATTTTAGGCATTTATTTGTTGAACAAGGTTATGCAACAAGTCGCGCCCATTGCCGAAATAGATGCTATGATTCGTAGGCGAGCCAAAGATTGGTATGCGTTTTTGGCGCAATACAAGAAATATAGCACACATGGAAACTTCACACGCTCTCCTACCGTGCTGTGCGTGGAGAGCAAGCCCGCGAAAATTCAGCACCTCAAAACAGAGATGCAAAACCGCCATATCGTCTTGGGCAATGGCTACGGAAAAGGCAAAGACAACTCTTTTCGAATAGCGAACTTTCCTGCTATTACCGAAGAAGAAATAGCCATTTGCAAGGCAAATCTCGCGAATTTGTTGGTAAGCGAATAAGTATTACAGCCCTTGAATTTTTGCATGAATAGCCAAAATTTGGGGCAACAAGGGCTGTACTTCGTCATTGTGAATAACGAATTGGGCGAGGGCTATTTTTTGCTCATCACTCCATTGTTTTTTGATGATGCCTTCTATTTCGCTTTCGGTGCGTTGAGGGTCTCGTTTGCGCACTCGCGCCACACGCAAGGGCGTAGGAGCTAAGACTACTATCACGTGGTCTAAAGTCTTGTAGCGTCCTGCCTCAAAAATCAATGCCGCTTCGTTCAGTAGGTAAGGCGCGTGGCGGTGGGTGTTTGCCCATGCTTGGTAGTCCTTGCCTACTGCGGGGTGAACAAGTGCGTCGAGTATGCTTGCCTGCTCCTTGTCGTGGAATACTTTTTGGGCAATGTAAGGGCGGTTTAGTCCTTTGTCGGTGTAGCTCTCTGTGCCAAATTGCACTATGATTTGTTGGCGCAAAAGTGCGTCATTTTCCATAAGCCAACGCGCCCGCAGGTCAGACTCATAAATGGGAATGCCCAAAGTGCGAAAGACCTTACAAACCAAACTCTTGCCTGCCCCGATGCCTCCTGTGATGCCAATTTGTTTCATTATTCAGCCAAAATACGCTCCAAAAGTGCAAAATCTTCTTTGAATTTGTGGTTGATGATTTTACTCAAATTGCCCATTTTGTAGTAGGCGTATTTGATGATGACTTGCATATTGTGCAAATGTAGGGTAATGGTCGCAAATTGTTCGCCCTCGTCCACTGCAAAACTCGCTATAGAAATAGTGCGCATACGAATGGTAAAAATATTACCTTCGTGCTTGCCTGTAATCTCAAGGCTGTTGCCTATGTGTGTGAGGGTAGGCTTTTCTTGGGTTTTGTGGTCGTCTCCTTCAGTGATGTGGACTTGGTAAGTACGCGCATCTACTACTTTGATGGTAATGTTCATAACGTTGCGAAGTAATAAGTTACCTACAAAGATAGCTTCTTTTTGGAATTGGCAAGAAATAGCTATAAAAATACCCATAAAAGCCTATTTATTTTGGGGTTGATATTTGCACTAAACCTTGCTCCTCTCGCGTTATGTTATAGGAGTTTTTCCTCCTTTGTATGAAACGCCTTTTCCTTTCCTTCGCTTTCTTTTTGGGGCTTTTGCAAGCGCAAGCCACGCCCCAAAACTTGTATGAACAGCTGTGCGAAATCAACCAAGAATGGCACAAGAACCGCGCTATCGCAGAGTCGATGAGCTTCCTGAACTTGCCTCCCATAGCAGGCGAGCAAAACATCTTGAGCTTCCACATCGAAACCTTATGGCAGATATTCCGCAATCGTGATGCTTCTGCACTCTCGCCTACCCAACAGCAGGCAAGGGCAAACAATTTGCGCAACCTAAGCGAATACGCCCAACTGCGCGACTGCCCTCGAAATTATTACTTGCCTTATCGAAACCCTGTTTTTATAGACCACGAAGGGCGTTATTGTGCTGTGGGCTATTTGATGAAACAAAC
>RDXI01000061.1 GCA_004292795.1 Bacteroidota bacterium
TGTCCGTAAATATCGCCTTCGAAGTCAAATATAAATGTTTCGATTCTTCTTTCCAAATTTCCCGCCAAAGTTGGGCGCGTGCCTATATATAAAACACCTTTTTTAGTTTGATTGTTCAAAATAACTTGCACGGCATAAATGCCTCCTGCAGGTATCAATTTATAGTCTTCTTCGAGTTGCAAATTGGCGGTAGGGTAACCCAAAGTTCGCCCTAATTGGTCACCCATTACAACCTTGCCTGTGATGCTGTAGGCGTACCCCAAATATTGATTAGCCAAATGAATTTGCCCTTCTTGCAAGGCTTGCCTAATTTTGGTAGAGCTTACGCCCACTTCTTCGAGGTCTTGGCGTGGTATTTCTTCCACTTCGAAGCCCAACAGTTGGCTATTCTCCCGCAAGAAATCAATATTCCCGCTCCTTGCCTGCCCAAAACGATGGTCGTAGCCTATCACCAAATAGCGCGAACCTATGTATTGATACACTTGTGTTGCATATTCCATAGCCGACAGTTGTGAGAAAGCAGGCGTAAACGGCAAAATGATAAAATGCTGTATGCCCGCTTGCTTGAGAAGTTGTGCTTTTTCCTCTATAGTGCTTAATAGCTTAAAATCTTCGCTGTTTTGTTTCAAAACGAGGCGTGGGTGTGGGAAGAAGGTTATCAATACAGTTTCCCCGCCTTGCTGTTCGGCAAGTTCGCAAAGGCGCGTCAAGATTTTTTGGTGTCCTATATGCACTCCATCAAAAGTGCCTGTAGTTACGATGGCTTTGGAGAGAGGTGTAAAGGTTTCTAAGCTATTGTATTGTTTCATTGACGAATAAATGTACGGTTCACAAAATTAGGGTTTATTTTGTATTTCTTGCAAAATCACAATAAATCATTTAAAAAAGTATATTTCATAAACGCGCTGTGCCTTGATACAGAGAGAGCGATTTGCGCTTGTGTGAGTTTGGTTTGCGCATCTATGAGTTCTATGTAGCGGGCAGTGCCTTGTTCGTATTTCTTGCGTATGAGGTTGTAGTTTTTCTCGGCAAAGGTCAAGGCTGATGTATTGGCGTTGATGATGCCTTCGGTGGCTCGCCATTCGTAGTAGGCGCGTTGGATTTGGAGGCGAATTTGTTGCGCTATTTCTTCTTGCCTAAGCGACAATTTATCTTGTTCTATCTTGATTTGCTCTATTTTGCGCTTGTTCTGAAAACCTTTGAAAATGTCCCACTGCAATGAAACACGCACTAACCAATAATCTTGGTTGTTGTCGAAGGTATAACGAAAGCCCTGAAAACCCGCTTGCCCTGCCAAATTGATGCGCGGGTATTGATTGCCCTTTTGCATATTGAGGCTAAGGCTTGTTGTGTTTTGGGCTTGTTTGAGTTGTTGAAATTCGGGGCGGGAGGCAAGGGCTTTGTTCTCGGCTTCAGGCAAGGACAGCTCGAAGGCAGGTTGCAAGTTCAGCAAAGTATCCGCCACGATAGCCGTTTCTACGGGTTGGTTGAGCAGAAAATTGAAGTACGCTTGAGCAACTTGCCTGTTTTTTTCCAACTCTGCCATTTCGCTCTCCAATTTTTTGATTTCGTACTCTGTCCCAAAAATGATTTCGGAAGTAGCTTTGTCGTTGGCTACTAATTTTTGGTTAGTGCGCAAAACCTCTTTCAAAAGCGTTTCGGTGCGTGCATAAATCTTGCGAATTTGTATCAGTTGCAAATATTGCAGGTAAGCCTGTTTCACGTTGCGCTTCAGTTCGAAGGCATAGACATCTTTTTGCGCCTTTTGTACCTCAATCAACGATTTTTTGATTTGCAAGTTGTAGTAAATGTCCTTGTTGAAAATGGGCTGTACTACTTGTAGGTAAGTTTCGTGGAAGTTGTTAGGCAAGAACTGCTCCGACACATTCTCAATTTGCGGGAAGCGATTCGAAGCCGTAAGTTGATTGAGCGTCAAGTACACAGGGTTCAACAAATCGCCTATAGGAAAGGCAATCTTGCGCCCTCCGCCTGCAAGTGTGTACGTAGCTTGAAAACTTGCCTGCGGTAAATACAAGCCTTTTGCCTCGTCTAAGGCAAGCATCGCCTTTTGAATAGAAAAATCCTCTTGTTTCAACACAAGGTTGTTTTGCAATGCAACGCTTATATAGTTGTCCAAAATAGTAGATTGCGCCCTAAGGCATTGACTCGCCAGTCCTAAAAATAGCCCAAAAGATAGCCGTAGCAATACACGCATAGAAGCGAAAAGAGTTGTTGTCAAAGATACGCCAAAGATAGCGCGAAAAATATAGATTTTTACGGTTTTATGATATTTTTGCAAATATTTATCCTATCTTTGGCTTATGAAACAATGCTTTTTGATGTGCTTTTGCATCTTGCTTGGCTTGCCTGCTTGGGCGCAAGGCGAAAAGCCAACTGAAAAAGAAGACAATACGGATTATTGGCAACTCGCCTTAGACAAAATCAAGGCTACGAGTTATGGCGAAGCCGTGAATGCCTTAGACAAATTGCTCGAAAAACGCAAAGACAACGCCCTTGCCTACCAAAAACGCGGTTTTGCCAAACGCAAAATGGGCAATCACGGAGGCGCGGAAGCCGACTATTCGTCTGCCCTTGCCTACAATGCGAACCTAACCGAAGCCTATCTCGGCAGGGCGCAGGCAAGGATAAAATTGGGAAATTATGAACAAGCTATAGAGGACTATAGCCAAACCCTCACGCGCCAACCCACGCACAGCAAAGCCAAAGACATTTTGTATAATCGTGGCTTGTCTTACCTGAAGCTCAAAAAATACAAAGAAGCCCTCACAGATTTCCGCGAAGTCCTCAAAATAGAATCCGACAATGCGCAAGCGTGGGTAAACATTGCCTTCATTCATTATTTTTCTGGCGAAATACGCAAAGCCTGTTCTGATTGGCTACGCGCCCGCGACTTAGGCAACAAACCCGCCCAACGCAACACCCAAAAGGCGTGTCAGTGTTGTATGTAAGTTTGAGAGATAAGAGATAAGAGATAAGAGATGAAAGGTAAGAGTTAAGCATTTTACAGTCATTTATTTTGCTTGCATAAAAATAACTTATCTCTTATCTCTTATCTCTTATCTTCCATCTTACCACTTAATCCCCTGCCCTGTGGCTTCGGGGTGGAGTTTGAAGAAAATAGTACCTCCAGCCGTGAAGGTAGATAAATACGTATATTTTCTGCCCGCTCTGATGACATTGGGGTTCGAGGCAGCCGAGCTTGTTATCTGATTTACAGGCTGTCTGCTGATAACTGGCACATTCTTATACAACTGCCCATGCGAAGCACTGCCCAATTCAAAACCGTTTTTAGCGCGGAAGTGATTGGTAAAAAGGCGGAAAAGGTCGTTACCGTCCCAATACATCGCCCCATTCAAGCCACTTATCACATCAGCCACATCAGCCGTATCGCGCATAAAAAGTTTGATAACCGCCAACGTAGCCAAAGAGCGTCTTGTTTGGTCGCCTCCAGAGCCAAAATATTCATTATGCCCCGCACTCACTATCCCTTTCGTGTAGTTTGAGTCCGTGAGGAGTTGGTTCAAACCATAAAATCTGCCCGCTTTCTTCTCTGCCGCGCCACGAGTCATAGCGTAGGTAAACATGGTATAAGCAATGGCAAACGTTTCGCGTTTCATTTCTTCTGCGATATTGGAATAGCCCATTTGTCTGAGCAAGCCAGTACCCGCCGCTTCTGCATAGACTGTTGCCGCATATTGGCGTAATTGTGAGCCAGATACAAAGGGGACAGGGTTTCCATTGTAAAACGCCTTGTCGTCCTCTTCTTCTTCTACATTGCCCAATGTGCCATCAGGTAGGAATGTTAGTGATGCCATATCAAAAACAGAGATTGTTAGTTAAATTTGTGCCAAATTACACACTATTCCACAATTCTAAAAACAAAACGTAATTTTTTCTCAAAAATAGATACAAATACCTCATTGAATTATGGATTTATTGACACAAAAACTACTACAAACATATAGCCCCTCTGGGGCAAACACTCATTCATTCGCTTTCTCACTCTTTCACTCCCTCACTCATTCACTCTCATGCCTTCCGTAATAGAAACTCAAGAAATAGCCAAGACGTATGTCATGGGCGAAGAACAAGTACACGCCCTCAAATCTGTAACCATCACAATCCAACGAGGCGAATACGTGGCTTTTATGGGTCCGTCTGGTTCGGGCAAATCTACTTTGATGAACATTGTCGGCTGTTTGGACACACCCACAAGGGGAAAGTATGTGCTGAACGGACAAGACGTGAGCGATATGAGCGAAAACGAATTAGCCGAAACTCGCAACAAAGAAATCGGTTTTGTGTTCCAAACCTTCAATCTTTTGCCACGAAGCAGTGCCTTAGACAACGTAGCCCTGCCCCTCATATACGCAGGATTCAGCAAAACAGCGCGTACCGAAAAAGCTATGCAGGCTCTCGTGAATGTAGGCTTGGGCGACCGCGCCAAACACCGCCCCAACGAGCTTTCTGGCGGGCAACGCCAACGGGTAGCCATAGCACGCGCCTTAGTAAACGACCCCAGCATTATATTGGCTGATGAACCCACAGGCAACTTGGACACCAAAACGTCTTATGAAATCATGGGCTTGTTCGAAGAACTGCACAGCAAAGGCAATACCATCATCATGGTTACCCACGAAGAAGACATTGCCAAACACGCACACCGCATCATTCGCTTGCGTGATGGATTGGTGGAAAGCGACTCTCTCAACACGGACATCATACGCCCTCCGAAGCTAGAAGCCGCACAATAGCCTCCATATACGGCAACCCTTTTGTCATTCTACTGCCATACCACGAAAACATCTCGCCATCTGCCAACTCTACCCTGCTTTGCGGGGCGATTTGCTGAAGCTCGGCTATGTGTTTTTGGCGAAAAGGATACGGCTCGGAGGAAAGCATTATCAAATCAGGCGCGAGGGCTTTGATGTCCTCGTAGGCAAGTTCGGGATAGCGCGAAAGATGCCCGCAAACATTCTCGAAACCGCAGGCGTTCAGCATATCATGAATGAACGTATCCTTGCCTACTGCCATGTACGGCTCGCGCCAAATCAAATACAGCACGCGCACAGGGTAGGCAAGCATTGAACTTGCCTGCTTCAGCTGTTCGTAGCTCGCCTGCAACGTACCCAAAAGCGTTTGCGCTTCGGTAGGTCGGGAGGTAAGCTCGCCTACTTGCGCAATCATGCGCATAGCATCTTGCCACGTAAAAATATCGCTTATCCACACAGGATAGCGTTCCGCCAAATACTCGATGCCTTCTTTGTAATTCTCCTCTTTGTTCGCTATGATAAGGTCGGGTTGCAAGGCTTCGATGCGGTCAAAGTGGAATTGTTTTGTACCGCCGATTTTCGGCTTCTGTTTTGCCCAAAACTTCGGGTGAACACAAAACTTCGTAATGCCTACTACCTCTTGCTCCAAACCCAAATCAAACAACAGTTCGGTCTGCGAAGGCACAAGCGAAACAATGCGCACAGGCGCGGTAGGCAAGTAAATTTCTCTTTGGAGTTGGTCGATAAAGTGGGGCATAAGATTGAAATAAAATTTGTACGGTTTGTTTTTTTGTGCTATTTTCGCAAGAAACAACGCTTCATCTTCCTTGCCTGAAGCCCTATAAACCCCCAAAATTACAACAATATGACTACTTTACAAAAAATCCACGACTGCATAGACAAAACGGACTATGCACAATACTTTGTCTTGATGCGTAAGGCAGTAGGCAAGAACTATCTGCTAACTATTATGATAATACTCCTGATGAGGAAGAAAATGACAACAACGAAAAACATCATTGATATTGTAAAGGTTGCTACAAAAAGTGTAAGGGCTTTTTGTAGTAAGTTTTCCCTACTACTTGGTTTTACATTTTTCCTACAATTTCCTATGCAAACCACTGCGCAAAGGTTAGATTATGCTTCTGGTCTTGAATGTTATCTTTTAAACAAAGAAGCTTATGCGAGTTACTTATCTGAAATAGCCCAAGATACAACAACAGCAGGCAAATTGAAACGATACCAAGATATATCAAATCTATTTTATGAACAAAGTAAAAACATAGATATTGAAAAAAGTATCGAGCAGGTAAAGAATAGCAAACATTTGAAGCAAATTAGAAAAAAATTTCATGAGAGTAGTGTACGAACATTCATGATACTCTATAAAGGAGGATTAGAGTACCTGACAAAAGCCTATCAACAAGACTGGAGCAAGGAAATGCATAATATTCATAGCACCTACGAATTAGAAGATAGATACCTTCAATTCTTGGCAATGGAAACGAACCCTGATATGTGGTTTAGCATCATGTATAACAAGGAAAGCATTTCAGAAGAGTTTTTAACTCATTTGCAAAATATAACACCCACTTGGCAAAATGTACTGGCAGGCGAGTCGAAATGGCTCAAGCCTTTACAAATAGGCTATAAAGAAAGTGAAGCTCACTATATCATAGATGAAAGTGTGTTGAAAAAAACATACGATAGCCTATTGCAAAATCCACCTACCCATGATACTCGCCTACAAGAAGACTACAAACTTATGTTATCCATGCTTGAGCGTTGTATTTCAGGTGAGTGCTATTTTATTATGCAAAGTATATAAATTCTTTTGCTGTTTCGTGTAGGCACATACGCGACAATTACCTATGTAACACAAGCTACTTGTTTGTGTTACCTTATTTTTTATAAAAAAATGATTTTTTCTACCGTGGTTTGTGTCCCCACAAACCACTTACAGCATAGGCTGTTAAAAAAAACTTTGCGCGATGTGGTATGAGGACACAAATCACAGCTAAAACAATTTTGGAGAAATTGCGTTCTATTTCTACAAGCGACTTGCTTTTGATGCGCTACTACAAGCAAGCGCAGAGCTTAGGCAAGTTGCGCAAGTTCAATGATGTAATCACTAATCTTTCTAAAAATATGTTATCCGAAATATTTGAACCCTTAGCACTCGAAGAAGAACCCGCGTACATTGTAGGCGAGATGAGAGGCGAAGCGAAAATGCTCAACGCCATGTTTGCGCAAAACCTTGATTTGGCGTTGATAGCCACTATAGCGAATTTGCCCTTGCCTACCATCGAAGAAATGTACAAGGCGTGGCAGAAAAGCACGAAATAAAAAACTTGCCTACCCCAACGCAGGGCAGGCAAGCCGTTATTGTATGTTTTGTTTGTATTATTTCTCTGCAATAAAAAACAAATCCAAACTTTCCTCCGCTTTGTCGCCCACGAAATAATCGGTGTGCGTAATGTCATCTACCAAGTCTGTATTTTTCTTTTGTAGTCCTCGCCTGTTTAGTCGGTTGAGAATGTCATACGGCACTTGTAGCCAAGCTCGCGGGAGGCGATATTGCAAGTTTAGAAAATCCCAGCGCGTGAATTTCTGCACGGCTTTTTTGTTTGCTTCATAATAGGCTTCTATTTTTTCGTTGCCATGCACGCCCAACATTTCTACTTTGGGGAAATATTTTTTCAATAAAGCCTCTAATTCGGGAGCGGTATATTCTCTGACGTGCCAAGGATTGCGCGTGAGGGAACGGGTGCGGTTGGGCGTGGTGATAAGCAACTTGCCTCCCTTGCGCAACAAACGGTACAACTCGGCTACAAAAAGTTCGTCATTTTGGATATGCTCAATGACCTGAAACGACACTATCCAATCGTATTGCTCTACCTCAAGCCCGCGAATGGGCGGAATGTTTTGACACAAAAATTGCGCTTGTGGGTATTGGTGTTGCAGTTGGTCGATGAGTTGGCTGTTTTTGTCTATAGCCGTATATTGGGGTGTTGCTTCCAATAATACTTCGATTCCGCGCCCAACGCCACAGCCCACTTCGAGCAAATTGCCCTTCACGCGCTCTGCGGCGGCTATGTAGGCAAGCAAAAGGCGTTGGTGAATGGGATTGTCGGAGGCTATCTCGGCAGAGGTTATTTCGGTGGTACTGAACATTATTGCGTTATGAATTATTGAATTATTGAGTTATTGCGTTATTTGTGTCTGTTACAACTTCTTCCTTATTTCTTGCAAAATTTCCTCGCCTCCTTGCGCCAAAAGTTTCTCAGCTACAAGCTCGCCTAAGCGCGTTGCGTCTTGGGCAGGCAAGGTTTCCATGATTTGCACGTGCTTTTTTCCGTCAAGGCTGATGATGCCTCCCACGAGTCGAACCATATCCGCCTCCAAAGTAGCCAAGCCAAAAACGGGAATACTGCAACCGCCTTGCAATCGTTTCAAAAAGCTCCTTTCTGCCAGCAGGCAAGTTTCGGTGTCTGTATGATTGAGGGCTTCGCGGATAAACGCCTGTTTGTCTTGCGACAAATTGGTGCAAGATTCTATAGCCACCGAACCCTGCCCCACAGCAGGCGTAAAGGTATCTAAGGGCAAATGTTGGCAAATGTGTTTGTCATAGCCCATGCGCTTCACCCCTGCGTAGGCAAGAATGAGCGCGTCATATTCGCCTTGTTCAAGCTTCTTCATGCGCGTTTGCAGGTTGCCACGCGAGTCTACAGATTTTACAGCAGGATAATAGCGTTTGAGCATAGCCACTCGGCGCGTGGAGGACGTGCCGACCAAAAAAGTAGAGTCTGCCTTTTCGAGTTTGAAATGTTGGTTAAAACTCACCACTACGTCATGCATTTGTTCGCGCTCCGAGAAGGCAAGCAACATCAAGTCCTCGTCTAAGCTCGATTGCATATCTTTGGCACTGTGTACGGCTATGTCTATAGTCTGTTCGCGCAACGCGGTTTCCAATTCTTCCGTAAAAACGCCCTTGCTCCCAATTTTGGAGAGCGATTTGTTCAATATCTTGTCGCCTTTGGTTTCCATCGTTACGATTTCAATAGAAGCTCCTGCTTCTTGTAGCCTTTGCGCTACCCATTCCGCCTGCCAAAGTGCGAGCTTGCTCCCGCGTGTACCTATTCGAAAAAACATCTTTGAGTTATGAGTTGAGAATTATGAGTTGAGAGATGAGAGTTGAAAGTTGAGAGATGAGAGTTGAGAGTCAAACCCTTCTACCCCTCAACCCTTCCACCTTTCCACCCCAAAATCCCCCCTTCCCCGCAAAGATAACACAAAAAGCCTTAATAGTCAAATTCCACTTTGCAGTTGGGCAGAAGTTTCTGCAAACGTTGGGCTTGTTCGCGTGGGATTTGCGTGCCTTTCAGATTGACGAAGCGCAAATTTTGGAGCTTGCCTATTTGTTCTACAGGCAAGGATTTAAGTGTCTTGTTACTATGCAAGTACAACATTTCCAACTGTTTGAGCTTCACGATTTTCTCGCTTATGGCTATGATTTGGTTGTTTGCCACGTCCAAACGCTTCAAATTCGTGAGTTGATATACCGTATCAGGCAAGACTGCAAACTTATTGCCACTTAGGTACAACTGTTGCATATTGCGCAACGCGCCAAAAGAGGCAGGCAAGGTTTCCAACGCTTCATTGGAGCATTGAAAATATTGCAAATTTATCAAGGAGTCGATTCTGTAATGCACTTCATCAACCTTGCCATACAAACTGCCCGAAGTCTTGAGCTGGAGTCGATGCACCTTTTCCCATTGCTTGTAGGCTTGCCCTATGTTGTAATACAAAGGTTCGCGTGCCAAGTCTGCCTCACTCAAAAGCGTATCTGTCGGCATTTTAGGCGGTTTGGCGGGTTTGGGTGTTTGTGCCAAAAGGAAAGCAGGCAAGGCACAACACCAAAAAATGAATAAAAAAGAATAACGAAGCATATCGGTTGGGTAAGAACTTTTTAAAAACGTTTTTTTGCAAAGAATAATATAAAACCTTACAATCTAACAACTAATGCGTATTTTTGCATATTGAAAATCTAAAATTCTTATGAAAGAAACGATAAAAGCCGTTCTTCTCCTCGAAGATGGGACATATTTGGAGGGCATTGCCTTAGGCAAAATAGGCACTACTACAGGCGAGCTTTGCTTCAATACAGGCATGACAGGCTACCAAGAAATCTATACAGACCCTTCTTATTTTGGGCAAATCGTAGTGAATACCAACGCACATATAGGCAATTATGGCACGATTGAAGCCGACAACGAGTCCGAGAAAGTACAAATATCGGGTATGATTTGCACAGCATTTTCTTCGCAATACTCGCGCCCAACGGCACAGGCTTCGCTCCAAACCTACCTCGAACAAGCGGGAGTTACTGGTATGCACGGCATAGACTCGCGTTTTTTGGTGCAACATATTCGTACCAAAGGAGCTATGAATGGCATCATCTCTTCAGAAATATACGATATTCCTACGTTGCAAGCCCGCCTTGCGCAAACGCCCAATATGAAAGGCTTAGAATTGTCCTCCCGCGTGAGTACGTCTAAGCCTTATTTTGTAGGCAATCCCGAAGCTCGCTACAAAGTGGCGTGTTTGGACTTAGGAATCAAGCGCAATATTTTGGATTGTTTGGTGGAGCGTGATGTCTATTGCCAAGTCTTTCCTGCCAAAACCGCCCTGAAAGACATGGAAGCGTGGAAACCTGATGGCTATTTTATCTCTAATGGACCTGGCGACCCTTCGGCTATGCCTTATGCAGTGGAAACCGTGAAAGGCATTTTGAAAGAAAATAAACCCTTGTTTGGCATTTGCTTAGGGCATCAATTACTCGCCTTAGCAGTGGATATTTCTACGTACAAAATGCACCATGGGCATCGCGGTTTGAACCACCCCGTCAAAAATTTGCTAACGGGGCAGTCTGAAATTACGTCCCAAAATCACGGCTTTGGCATCAGTGAGTTTGATGTAGCCAAGAGCGACCACGTTATCGCCACGCACATTAACCTAAACGACAATTCTATCGAAGGCTTGCGCCTCAAAGACCGCAAGGCTTTCTCCGTACAATATCACCCTGAGTCCTCGCCTGGACCTCACGACTCGCGCTACTTGTTTGATGACTTTGTGGCTATGTTGAATTAACCAAGTTCCTGCCTTGCCTGCCCAAACAGCAGGCAAGTTTTGTAAACTTGCCTACCGAAAAACAGTTTTTTAGCCTCGCCTAAAAAAAAATAATATATTTTGGTAATTTGATTTTTCGTTGTATCTTTGCTACGAAAACTATAATCTCTATGTATTATTCCCAATTCTCCAAACTTATTCTTTTGGCTCTGCTTATTTTGGGCAGTGTGCAATGCCAACCTAAAGACGAAAAAAATACCAAACACACCTTGCGCATTACGGTTACTACAGGCATGATTGCGGACATGGTGCGCGAAATAGCCCAAGACCGCGCCGAAGTAAAGGCTCTCATGGGCGCGGGAACAGACCCGCACCTCTACAAAGCGACTCCGCAAGACCTTGTGCATTTGCGCGAAGCAGATGTTATATTTTACAATGGGCTACACCTCGAAGGCAAGTTAAGCGAAGTATTGGAAAAAGTAGGCAAGAACAAACCTGCCTTTGCAGTGGCTGATGGCTTGCCTACCGACAAAGTAATGCAAGAAGGCGAGGCTAAAGACCCGCATATTTGGTTTGATGTGATGCTTTGGCAAAAAGCTACAGCGTATGTAGGCAAGAAATTAGGCGAGATAGACGCGCCCAATGCTTCTTTTTACCAAAAAAATGCGGAAGCCTACAGCCAAAAATTAGAAGCCCTGCACGCGGAAGTAAAGGCTAAAATTGGCTCTATTCCCGCCAATCAACGCGTTTTGGTAACAGCACATGACGCTTTTGGATATTTTGGCAAGGCGTACAGCGTGGAGGTAAGAGGCTTGCAAGGTATCTCGACCATGAGCGAATACGGACTGAAAGACATATCAAACCTTACTAATTTTTTGGCGGAACGCAAGATAAAAGCCATTTTTGTAGAAAGTTCTGTACCTGCCAAATCCATCGAGGCAGTGGTGAAAGGTTGTAAACAAAAAGGACATCAAATTGTCATTGGTGGCACACTGTTTTCTGATGCTATGGGCGCGGAAAATACGCCTGAAGGCAATTATATAGGTATGGTTCGCGCCAATGTGAATACGATTGTAAATGCGTTGAAATAACGATATGAAAGAGTTTGTAGAAGGCTTGCCTACCAAAAAACAAATAGACTTGGCACTCACTTTCGCGCAAAAAGCCTTGCCTATTTGGGAGAAATACGCCCTATCTTCTGACCTTACCTACTGCGACACAGTGATAGGTATGCGCCATACGATTGATAAAAAAATATTGCCTAAAACTATCCAAGCCATACAAAAATCACTCACAAGTAGCGATAAAACACCCTTGAAAACCTTGTTAGAGGAGTTTTCAGAGCCGATAGTAGCTTTACAAGACGAAGATTGGAGCTTGCCTGAAGCAGTTTTGAAAACGTTTTATTCGGTTTACAATTTGCTGGGTGGCGTGGCAGGCAAGGAAACTACGATTTTTGGTGAAAATTCGTTCTATGTGTCCCTCAATCAATCCATTGATGCTTTGTTGGTGGCGAAATTGCTACCCATACAAGACATCAGGCATATCTTGGGCATAGACGCATAACGCCTTATTTCCCTAATTGCTTCGATAAAAAATGCAATCTTTCTACTCTTGGCGAGTCTTGGTAAAGCATTTGCGCCTTGCGCAAAAGAAGCGTACCTTCTTGGTAATGTTCAGCTTGCATAGCTGAAAGAGCTTCGTTGTAAAACTGCAATCCTGCCAATTCCTTCAATGAAATACCTTTTTGGGGTAATATTCGGTGATAGCTGTTTTCTATAGCTTGTATCTCGCTTGCGTACTTCACAAAGCCCTGCGTGGCATTGGTTGTTTCTAACAACACCGCGCCTTCGGGTGTTTGCACTTTCAAATAAACGTGGTTGTGGGTTTCGTATAGTTGGTATGTATAGCCCACATACTCTAACACAAGCGCGAACAATGCCGTACTTGCCACACAATCGTACTTGCCTGTGCTAAAAACAGACGAGAAAGGTGTATTTGAGTGATATTCAGTTAAAAATCGTTGATGCGTTTGGCGGAAAATCTTTTGTAAAAATTTCCTGTTTTTGCCTTGTTTCTTTTGGCTCGCTACCAACTGCTGGCAGTGCTGTAGCAACGTGGCGGTGTATTGTTGTCTTATTTCTTTGCTTACTTTTTCGGTAGGCAAGAACCACGACACTTGCGTAGCCCATTCGGTTTGGGTAGGCAAGGGCGAAGGAGGTTCATCTTGGCAATAGGCTTGTGCCGCAAGCAGGGCGCAAAGCCAAAAAACGAGTATGTTTTTCATTTGTTTCGAAATGTTTATATTTGATAACGCAAACTTAACAATTTCGTAACATAGAACCAAATATTTTAATGATTTTTTAACATTGGAGGCAAAAAAGAGCGTTTGAATATACACTTAGAGGAATGTTATTGTAAGATGTCACCCCTACAGGGTTCTTGCTTATGGAACGACTTTTCTACAAAGATATCGCCCCTCTGGGGCTAAAAATGTGTTACCAAAAAAATTGAACAGGCTCATAGTTATGCAAAGTCGATAGCTTTTTCTTACAAAAAAGCTATTTTCGAGGCTTTTGTTGCTCAAAAAAACGTATATTTGCATAAAAAACAACGATATGAAAGGCTTACCTATAGGCGTTCAAAGCTTTGCGTTTATGCGTGAACCCAACGCCTTGTATGTGGACAAAACGCAATACGTGTATCAACTTGTAACAAACCAATCAAAATACTACTTCCTTTCGCGCCCTCGCAGGTTCGGAAAGTCCTTGCTTTTGAGTACCCTAAAGGCTTTTTTCTTGGGCAGGCAAGACTTGTTCGAAGGGCTTTGGATAGCCGACAAAGTGGAAAAGTGGGAAAAATATCCCGTTTTGCATTTTGATATGAGTAATTTGGATACGTATGACCAAACGCTCTACAAAAGTTTGGTAGAAGAATTGACATACAAAGCAAAAGATTTTGGGCTTACGCTTCAAAGTGATGTACCCAAAACTATGTTCAAGGAACTTATCCAAAAACTACATGAAAAAACAGGCAAGCCTATTGTCATTTTGGTTGATGAATACGACAAACCCATTCACGATTTTTTGGACAACATAGAACAAGCCGAAAAAAACCGCCAAACGCTTAGAAATTTTTATGGTGTTATTAAAAGTATGGGCGAGTACATTCGTTTCTGTTTTCTTACAGGGGTTTCGCGTTTTAGCAAGATGTCTGTTTTTTCAGAATTAAATCACTTGCGCGATATTACTTTAGAAGAAGATTTTGCGGGAATGTTGGGCTATACTCAAGAAGAATTGGAGGCAAATTTTACTGAACATTTGGAGGCTGTAGCCAAAAGGCGCGATACTACCCTCGAAGAACTAATGCCTATTGTCAAACAATGGTACAATGGCTACAGTTGGGACGGACAAACATTTGTGTACAATCCTTTTTCGATTATGAATTTTTGTGTGGCTAAAAGTTTTTATAATTATTGGTTTGACACAGGTACGCCCACTTTTTTAACTAAACTCTTGCACAAAAATTTTGAGTATGATTTTGATGAACTCAAAGTAGAACAATTTGGGCTTTCCTCCAATTCTATTGAGCAAATTGATTGGAAGTCTTTGCTTTTCCAAACGGGCTACATCACCATCAAAAAGAAAACCAGCTTCAATGTGGAAGATGAATATACGCTTGCCTACCCCAATGTAGAAGTAAGGCACGCTCTTTTGCAATATTTGTTGATGGAATATAACTACAACTATCAACTTTCTGATGTGATGCAACGCGCCAAAGGGCTTATTCGAACCTTGAAAGAATATGACTTCGAAGCGTTTATAGCTATTTTCAATGTTATTTTTGCAAGTATTCCTTATGAAATTTTTATTGCAGACAAGGAAGCGTATTATCACGCCATTGTTTTCATAAGTTTGCAAATCGTAGGACTGAACGTGCAAGCGGAGGTAAGCCAAGCCAAAGGCAGGGCTGATGCGGTTATTCACTTAGATAATGACATTTATATTTTGGAGTTCAAGTTAGACGAGTCGGCAGAAATAGCCTTGCAACAAATCAAAGACAAAGGCTATGCCACGCCTTACCTTCAGGCAGGCAAGAATATTTACCTCTTGGGCTTGAATATGACCTCGAAGGACAAAAAAATCACGAGTTTTGCGCAGGAAAAAATGTAGAAAAGTCTTATGAAAAAAACGATATTGCTCTTATGGGCTTGCCTACTCACAGGGGTTTGTGAGGCACAAAAGCCTTATTTAGCCAAGTTTACAATGGAGTCTTGCCTACATGGGAACGACTCGGAGTTGGAATTTGCCAATATGCAAATACGCCCTAAAAACCGCATTGTTAGCCAACAATTTGTGGACAATACGCTTTTGCTTACC
>RDXI01000266.1 GCA_004292795.1 Bacteroidota bacterium
AATTTGAACGGTCAAGGCATGGAAGTGAGTGATACCCGTGCCAGATTGGGTATGTGGGAGCCAGGTGCAGGCAGACTCACGCACCAAGAATACGAAGGCAGAATGACCATGCGCGACAATTCTAAATTTACCGCTCCAAGCGGAAATGCCGAACACGCCAATCATGTGGCAGGAACAATGATTGCAAAGGGCGTAAATCCTGATGCAAAAGGCATGGCATGGCAAGCAAAATTAGACGCTTACGATTCAGAAAACGATTTGGCAGAAATGGCTACCGCAGCCAATGAAGGAATGTTGGTTTCAAACCATTCCTACGGACCTAGTTTTGCTACAGCGGCAGGTGATATTTGGAAAAGAGGTTATTATGATCAAGGGGCGGCGGATTGGGACGCATTTGCCATAGCATCACCCTATCATTTGTCGATCCAAGCCATCGGAAATGATCGAGACGAAACAGCTACCCCTACCATCATCAAATATGATATTTTGATGGGCGAATCCAACGCAAAAAACTTTTTGGGCGTAGGAGCTATTGAAATGATTACAGGAACTGCACAAAATTATACCCAAGCATCTGATGCCGTAATGTCTGATTTTAGTTCTTTTGGTCCTACTGATGATGGGCGTATCAAACCCGAAGTAGTTGCCGCAGGAGTCGGCATTTATTCTGCAAAATCGGCTACTGATGCCACTTATGGAACAAGTCAAGGCACTTCGATGGCGGCACCTGCCGTAACATCAGCTTTGTTTTTGGTGCAACAACACTACAAAAATATTTCAGGCAATTTTATGAAAGCCGCCTCTTTGAAAGCTATGGCAATTCATAATGTTGATGAAACAGGAACTACCGAAGGACCCGATTATGCTTTTGGCTTTGGTTTGTTGAACGTTGAAAAAATGGTTAAATTCCTAAATAACGATGGAAGAAATCATTTTTGGCAAGAAACAAGCCTCGCTAACGGTGCAACTTATACAAAAGCCATCAAAACTTCAGGCGGAAAAAGTCTAAAAGTTACGATAGTTTGGAACGACCCTGCCGCTACGCCTTTGGCAAACAATAACACTTCTTTGGATAACAGAACTTCTCGTTTGGTAAATGACCTCGATGTACGGATCAAAAAAGCCGATGGAACGGATTTGGCTTTGCCTTGGAAACTCGATCCTGCCAATCCCGCTAATGCCGCCACAAGAGGCGACAATTTGGTCGATAACATCGAACAAATTTCTTTTGACAATGTTCCCGCAGGAAATTATACGATACAAGTTACGCACAAAGGCACATTAGCCGCCACACAAGATTTTTCGATCATGGTTTCGGGAATTAGCCAAATAGAAGTAGAACAAAATACGGCTTTTATTTCGACAGGTTCTGGTTCGTATAATTTCGGAAACGTAAATGTAGGCTCAAACTCTGGCGACATTACTTTTACCGTAAAAAATACAGGTGCTACGGCTTTGCTTTTGTCTAATTTCCAAATTAATGGCACTGATGCGGCAATGTTTACAAGTGTAAATTTTGTAACGACAACCATTAACGTTTCGGCAAATACTACGTTTACGCTTAAATTTACGCCAACTTCGGCAGGGGCGAAAACCGCCTTTATTACGATTGGCAATAATAGTGCAGGCGAAAATCCTTATACTTTTACCGTCAATGGTACAGGAGTAGCCGTAGCAAATTCTAATCCTTTTATTAGCGTAAAACAAAATACTACGCTTATTCCCCACTCGACAGGTACGCATAATTTTGGAAACATAAACGTAGGTTCGAATAGTGGAATGGTCAATTTTACGGTAGAAAACTTGGGAAATGCAAATTTGGAATTGTCTAATTTCCAAATTACAGGCACTGATGCTTTGATGTTCTCTACGACCAATTTTATAACGACAACCGTAAATGCAAGCAATAGCACCACTTTTGGGCTGCAATTTGCCCCGACAAGCAACGGAGCTAAATTTGCAACCGTAAGCATAGGCAATAATAACGCCCTTTATACCCCTATGCCCACTACGTTTAGCAATAAAACCGATGTGGATAATAATTTATCAAATAATTCAGTTGTGGATAGCTATCTGTACGGCGGGACGCTTTATGTAGGCACAAGCGGAGGTTTGTCCGTTTCGACTGATGGCGGGAATACCTTTACTAATAAAAGTATAGCAGGTGCGCTATCTGTTTTGTCTTTTTTTGCCGATGGCGGCACTTTCTATGTAGGGGCAAATAACGGTTTGTCTTTTTCGACTGATGGAGGCACGACCTTTAAGACTCGAAACAATGCCAATAGTGGTATCGGTAGCGGTATAGGAGAATGGGCTGTTTCTAAAATCTATGCAAACGGCAGTACAATCTATGCGGCTACCAATGGTGGTTTGTCTTTTTCGACCGATGGCGGCACGACCTTTAAGACTCGAAACACTTCGAATAGCAATTTAGTCAGTGGCAAAATTAACGACATCTATGTAGATGGGGGAACTATTTACGTCGCTACTGGGGCATCTGCTAACGGGGCTTTGTCCTTTACTACCGATGGCGGAGAAACCTTTGCCAATAGAAACATGGCGAACAGCATGATCGGGAACGCCGCAATGGGTGTCTATGTAAGCGGGGGAGTGATTTATGCGGCAACTACTTCAACCACAGGCGCAGGTTTATCTTTTTCGACAGATGGCGGGACTACTTTTGCCAATAAAACCACCGCTAACGGCTTGGGAGGTAATTTTACGAATAAGGTATATGTGCATAACGGCACTGTTTACGTAGCCACAGACGGCGGTTTGTCTTTTTCTACTGATGGCGGGAATACTTTTGCCAATCG
>RDXI01000062.1 GCA_004292795.1 Bacteroidota bacterium
AAAAAAAAGCTTCTGATGCATCTAACATTGTGCTATCGTAATATGCTTCAAAGGTTTTTAAGCCAAAAATGGGCTTTTCTTTTGGTTTGTGGATTGAGTTGAGGCTGTAATAACCTACAATTAGCCCAAATACAACAAAAATAATTACCACAACTATAATCCATGCATTAGATGGTTTGGCTACTTTTTGTGTAGCTTCTTCCTTATCCCAACAAGTATCAAAATCTACATCATTTTGTATCAAAACTGTTAAGGCATTCCCTATGTCCGCCCATTGTTTGTCCGTTTCCGCAAGTGTCGCATTTCTGTATTGTGCATAAAAGGCAGGTTTGTGGCTAGCTAAACTTCCTTCTGCTTTCTCCATTTTAGGCATAAGGAATGATATGACTATCCCTATCTCTTTCCTGCTTTTTGATAAGAGATTTAATGCTTTTTCTTTTGTCATAGCTCAAAAATATCGTTTATTTACTTTCAAAATATACCAATATTCTCACATTTCTATCGGCAGGGTTTACAATCCCTGTTACCTTGCCTTCCACTATGTGGGTGTTTTGTGGAGGTATTGTTTCAATTTCATTTTCTAACAAACGTTTTTCTATGTAAGCACTGCGCAAAGTGGCTAGTTCTCTATTGTTAAAAAACCGCCCAATGGCAGGGATTTTCACTGGAGTATAAGCATATTGATTCATAGCTGGCTGATGCTTCAAAACTGTAAGAGGGTTGTAAAACTGAAACATCTCTGTTTGTTGATCACCTACGAATGAGGTATCACCAAGTATATCAGCACTGCCTGATACATATATTTCATACTTTCTATCTCCGTTTCGCTTGTTAGCTCTTCTTACAGCGTTAATAATGTGCATCAAAGCAGTATTCAAAATATTTTCATCTCCGTTAAACATCTTCGTGTAACGCCCAACTTCGAAAAGTACAAGTGCTTGTTCATGTGTATTGGCTGGATTGATGTAGTATGGATTAGTAACATCGAAATAGTAATACTGCCCTTTCTTGTTCTGTATGATGTCTGAGCGTACTTGTGGAGAAAGCATAAAATATGGACTGTTCAAATCAGCTTTTTCCAAAACATCTATAATCTTTTCTGGATTTTTTTTCAATATTTGTTTAAGAGCTTCTTCATTTTCTCTTAACATCATCTTAGCTGATGCTAATTTATTTTCGAGAAACGCTGAACCATTTTTTGGATATCGCAAAGAATCTTTGATATTACGAATATACAATTCAAGTTCCTCGATTCTCCTATCAAGGCGTTCAGTTCGGGACGAAATACTGTCAGTTTGAGCCAAAAGACTGTAACTAACTGAAAAGAAGGCAAAAAACAGTACAATTTGTTTCATATTCGGTAAAAAGATTAAGATGAACAGCGCAAAATTATACAAAAAATCTAAACGAACAAACATTGTGAAAAAAAAATCCTTTCTGCCGTTGTTGGTGTTTAGAAAAGTGGGCGTAATTTTGTTCTATAGCTACACTTTACTACCCACCTTTCGACACCAACAACACCGCGCAAAGACTGTCGGTTGTTGGTGTCGAAAAGTGCGGTAGTTAAATGTGTGTGAAATTTAGGTTCGCCCGCACTTTTCTAAACACCAACAACGGCAGGAATAACTAAAGGGGACTAAAAAATCCTTGCCTACCCAACGGCAGGCAAGGATTTTTACTTTCAAAACTTCATTTTTTCGTGTTTGTCCCAAATTCCCCAATACGCGCCTACCGTGCCTTCCGCACCTGTTTTCCACGACTCGTCGAAGGAGGCAAAATAAAACATCGGGATAGCTTCATTCGAAGCCCAAAGTTGGGCATTGATGAAATAGTCTCTCGCGCTTTTGTGGTCAGGCACAGCCCCTTCCACGTTTTCGCCTTGCGAAGGCCAGCCCGTTTCGGTGATGATAACTTGTTTGCCTTTGCTTGCTGTTTTGGCTTGTTCGTACATTTGTTGCATACAGTCCAAAGAATTTTCGAAGGAATAGCCCTCCCAAAACGGATAGCAGTTGCACAAAATCACATCACACGCCTCTGTGATGCGTGGGCATTTCGTGAACTCATAATAGGCATCAACATAGCCAACGGGTATGTTGGGAATTTCTGCTTTTACCTTTGTCATGAAGGCAAGCAATTCGTCTTCGGTCAAGTCGTTGCGGTACAATACTTCATTGCCTACCGCCGCGATGTCCACGTAGCCCTCTTTAGCTAATTGCAACAAACCCGCTATTTCGCGTTGGTTTATTTCGTCATCTTTGCCGAGCCACGCGCCTACTAAGGTTTTGATGCCCATTTCTTTAGCTATCTTGGGGATAAATTCGTTGCCCTCTGTGCAAGAAAAAGAACGAATCCAGCGTGTATGAGGCTTTAGTATTTCCATACGCCTTCTTACCTGCGCTTCCGAGATGATGTCGCCCGGTTTTTGCCCATCTTCATATAGGCTAAAACAAAAGCCATGCACGCCATTTTGGAGGATTTCCTCGAATATATCGGTAAGCGTTTCTTCTGACTCGCCTTCTACATAACTAAGATGCGCGTCAGGTTTTAGAGAAAGTAGTTTTTCTTTGTTGAATGACATAAGGTATAGAGTTTAGGATTGAAATGTAGAACAGGCATCTTGCCTGTTCGCCAAATGACGCAAAAAATAAA
Source organism: Bacteroidota bacterium (assembly GCA_004292795.1). GTDB lineage: Bacteria > Bacteroidota > Bacteroidia > Cytophagales > Microscillaceae > RDXI01. The sequence goes on from RDXI01000062.1 coordinate 2,650, forward strand.
GCGGTTTTTGCCTTGCCTACCCAATGCGCAGGCGAGATGCCTACGCTACAGTTTTCCTCGCCTGCTTTCGAGTTCAGATTTGATAGTTTTTGCTTTTTCTTCTGTGAGGTCGTAATTCCACATTACCCACACCGCCAAAAGAGCCGTGCCTGCAGGAATGATAATATCCGCCATGCGCAAGTAGTTAAGCGTTTCCATAGTTTGTATTTTTGCATTGGCTTGAAAGCCTATTATTTCCAATACAAAACCGCCCAACATAAGGGCTAAACCTTGCCCCAATTTGACCATCCACCAATACACCGCGCCAAAAGTTCCCTCTTTTCGAGGCATACCATTTTCCAATTCGTCCAAATCGCATACATCAGCCGTCATACTCATCATGAGCGTGAAAAGTCCGCCAATGCCAAACGCCATAAAGGGAACAGATATGAACATCAACCAAGGATTGCTTGGGTTAAAACACCACCATTTTAAAATATAGCCTACAATGGAAATGAAAGTCGAAGCAATGAAGGCATTGCGTTTGCCCCATTTGTTCGCCATCACAGACACAATGGGAATAACCATAAAAGCCGTAGCAAACGCGCTGATAGTCGAGAACCACGCAGGCCAATGACCAGCCATACCATAATCGCCCTTGAATAAGTAAAAGACAATGATGAAATAGCTGAATGAACCCACCATTTGAAAACCATTGAACACCAAGAAAGTAGCGGCACAAAGGCGCACAAAAGGCGCGTTTTTTCCTATTTTGACGATGCTTCCAAATAATTCCTTCAAAGCCGAAGCAATTTTGCCAAACGAAAGTTCAGAACGGTTTTCTATTTGACTTTGGTCTATTTCCTTGCAGAAAATGGCGGGCAAGATGCCCAACACAACACAAACCAAACCTACCGCTACAGAAAGCGTCCTTACGCCTTCGGCTTGTGTGGTAAAAATTTTTGGGTCTGCAATAATCACCCAAAACCAAGGCACAATCATCCACGCCATTTGTCCGATAGTTTGCGAAAAAGCCATCAGGCGAGTGCGCTCTTTGTAGTCAGACGACATTTCGTAGCCCAAGCCAATCAAAGGCGTAGCAAAAACGGCATTGGCAGTCAGAAAAACCAACGACATGATGAGAAAATACCAGAAATTATACATCTCTGAATTGCTGACGCTCAACTGCCACAACAGCACAAAGAAAATTCCTGAAAAGATAGCCCCTACAAAAATATAAGGTCGCCTTCTTCCCCACCGCGATTTTGTATTGTCCGTGATGTAGCCCATTATCGGGTCAATGAGGGCATCATAGATACGAGGCAAACCGCCCAATATACCTGCCAAAAACGGACTCATGCCAAACGCAGTCAGCAAAAAGAAGCTAAAAACGCCCAAAGCACCGGGCAAAAGATTGTTTACCAAATGTCCAGCACCAAAAGCCATTTTTTGGACAATGGGTATTCTTACATTTTCCTCTGTAGTATTCGTCATATCGTTATTTTTTGATTTTTTCTAATAAAACGGTCTGTATCGCCTTAGGTGCAATAATAGCATTTATAGTGCGTTCTTGATGCGAAATAGTCAATATTTTTTTCGTTTCGGTAGGATTAAACAAAACAGCTACTATAGAGCCATCAGGATTTTCTACGGCAGTAACCATCAAATCTTTGTCAGGGTTTTCGAAGCCTATGCGCACCGCATCAGGGCGAATAAACTTGCTGAAATGTGCCATGACATAATACAAAGGCGTGAAATACACTTCATCTTTCTCTGGGTCGACAATCACAGGCGCGATACACCAATTCTTGAACCAATTAGGACCGCCTTGTTTGTCCAAGACCATATTCCAATCTATCCAACCGTCCACCCAATTATTCAAACAGCCGATTATATCTGTCGCATACCTAAAAGCAGGTGCGTATTTGGGGTGCAAGTATTTCTCTTTTTCGCTTGCCCAATCCCAGCCCCAATCGGTAGCCTCTTTTTTCCAATACCAAGCATCATCTTGCCACTTCGGAACTTCTGCATCTATGCAACCTTCGGTTTCGATGAGCAGTTTGTCAGGGCGTTTTTTGTGGGCATATTGCAAGGCATCAGGAAAGTAATCGTAAGTGCTTTCGTACCAATGAATAGCTGTCCCTGCAAAGTATTTCGAAGATTTTTCATCTCTATACATTTCATCTACCCATTCTTTCAAACCTGCCCTGTTTTGGTCATAGCCTAAGATTTTCACGTTTCCGTAGCCATCTTTTTCTAATTTAGGACCCAAAAAATCCTGCACAAAGTCTGTCATTTCTTTAGGCGAGAAAAGCATACTTTCCCAATTATTGCCGTTTCCGTGAGGCTCATTTTCTACAGTAAGCCCCCAAATGTCGATGCCTTGTTTTTTGTATTCTGTTAGGTATTTGGAGAAAAATAACGCCCATGTTTCGTTGTATTTAGGCAAGAGTTTTCCGCCAACCCATTTGTTGTTATCCTTCATCCAAGGCGGCGCAGTCCAAGGCGAAGATATAATTTTGAAGCCACTTTTGGAAATTTTTTGCGCATCTTTAATCATCGGAACAATGTCGTCCATGTCTTCTTTGATGCTAAAATTTTTCAATTCCATGTCATCTGCTACAGGCGCGTAGGAATATTGTCCCAACGAAAAATCGCAAGAATTGATGTGCGTTCTCGTAAGCGAATAGTTCGCGCCTTCTTCGCTGAAATAGGCTTGCAGGATTTTTTCGCGGTTTTTCTTGCCTACTTTGTTCAGTAGGTAAGCTGAACTCTCCGTAAAAGAGCCACCAAAACCAATGATTTTCTGAAACTTCTCCTCCGTTTTCAGCTTGATTTTGATAGCTTTTTCGTTGGCAGGCGTTTCTTTGATTTTGGTCAATTTGTTGCCTTCAGCCGAAGTTTCGTATATCTCGACTGTGCGCGTTTCTTGGGGCTGACAATTCATCATCAGGCAGGCAAGGATAGGGATATGTAAAAGTTTTGTTTTCAAAAGAGTAGCAGAGTTAAAGGTACTGTTTTTCATTTGCTTCTCAGTAGGATAGGGTTTGAAACCCTATCCTACTAAGCAAAATTTGGTTTATTATTCATATCCGTGGTTTGTGTCCTCACAAACCACCATTTGCGCGGTGTGGTTTGTGAGGACACAAACCACGGCACGGGTAGGTATTATTTTCTCGGAGGCGTTTCTACCTCTTGCAATAATTTCTGAAACTTGCCTTCGTAGGTTTTTTGGATAGGGTTTCCATCGCGCATCAAGCCCTTGAAAACGCCCTTATCTACCAAATCCCAAATAGCCCATTTTGCCTTGCCATCTAAGGTAAAAAGCCCGAAATGATTTTCCGAACCCAAAGGATTAGAGGCATCTTTCCACACTTCATCGAAGGCTTCGAAGTAGAAGCACGAAATTTTGTTTTCGTTTGTCCATTTGCGCATTTTTTGGTAGAAAATGCCCGCTTTATATTCGTCTGTAGCCTTCGCGCCATTATTTCCGTACAATTCATTACAGAAAGCAGCCCAACCCGTTTCGCCAATGTGCAGGGGCTTTTCTACGCCCAAACTTCGCATATATTTTTCTACCGCTTTGAATTGCTCAATCGCATATTGCATAGCGCGTTCCATTGCCAATTCTATTTGCTCTTCCTTCGTCTTGCCTGCCTCACTTTCCTTCACGCCCCAAAAAACGGGGTGATAATGCGTGTCGTGCATCGGGTACGTATGCAAGGAAATATAATCTACGGCTTTGATGAGTTCGTTCAAATCTGCCACGTGATATTCAGGCGAGCCTCCACCCCAAGAGGCGAAATTATCGGAGCTTGTTATCCACAAATCTTTAGGCAAGTCGCCTTTTTTCTTTAGTGCTTGCAAATGATTTACCCATTTCAAAATAACTGAAGGCTGGACATAGTAGGCGGTTGCCCATTTTACCATTGCCTCATTGCCTACGGCTATAATTTTGATGATTTCAGGGTATTTTTTCGCCAATTCTACTGCGTGTTCTATTTCTACAGGGTTTCTTTCGCTCTCTTCGTGGTGGTTTGGTTCGAAGCCTGTCCACGCATTTTTGCAGTCAATCCACGCGCCCAACATCACATACATTTGAAATTGGGCGTTTTCCTTGTTCAGTTCCTTGATAGCTTCTAAAATATGGTTTACTTCGGGCAAATGCACGTTGTAGGTTCTGATAATTTTCACGCCCATTGCCGAAAGAATTTTCATGTCTTCTTTCAGTTGTGCAACGGTAGGTGTAACGCGCCTACTCGTGGTGCGATAGCCGCCATAATAGATAGCGAGATAGTCAGGATTGCCTAAAATTTGCGAAGCGGTGATATTTTTTCTGGTGTTTTGCATAGTCTTACAAGCCGAAGCAAGGAATAGAAAGAGGAGGAAGAAGGTTATTTTTGATAAATTTTCCATTTTTTGTTTACATTTGCGTATTGTTCATCAAAGAAAGACAAATTATGTGGGAAAATTGGCTCATACGCAGTAAAGTTATGGGACTTGTTGTCATAGTTGCTATAATTGTATTTGGCTTTATGTTACTTATAATGAATATGCCAAACGATTAAGCGCGATTCGAGTCCCCAAGTAGGGGCAACCCTTGTGGTTGCCCTTTTCAAACACACAAATTTCAATTTTTCAAAAAATGTGCATTTTTACGCAAAGGGCAACCACAAGGGTTGCCCCTACATTTACATTTTGATTTTGACCTTTATCATAGTGATTTTGCCATTGCGTTTGAAAAGGTTTTCCGTTTCTTCGGCAGGTAGGCAAGTTTGGCTGTAGGTTTTGGCAGGCGAGTTGCCCTCGAAAACCTCGATGCCTTCCTTGTCTGCAAGTTCATAGACCACAGGCACACTGCAAATCGTGAAAAACAAGGCGTTCTTGCCTACAGTCATGTCGTGTTTGTTGCCCTGCACATCAAAGAAAAACACCTTTTTCTCGGCTGTCAAAAACTCCTCTTTTCGAAGCAACGTAGGCTCAAAATACAATTTCCCTTCTTTGATAAAAATGCCCAATTCGCCAAATCTGCTCAAAATATCCTCCTTCACTTGCCCTGTCATGCCCGGTTGTTGCGCACCTTTGCCAAAAGGCGTATGCGAGTAGGGCGTAATGGGAAACGCGCCATAGACTTCAGGCGATTTATGCACGCCAATTCCATCAAAAATTTGGTGAAAATGTACGTTCAGTTTATCGATGGTTTCCTTGCCTGCCCCTTCATGCGTGGCGCGTAGGCAAGTTTCTTGTACCGCCAAAAGATGCTTCGACACCATGTGCCAATAGATAGAACCCAAGCCCTCGTAGCCATAAAAAGTACCAGAACGCCCTGTAAATTCTTTGTGGTTAAAGACTTCCTCGAAAATATTTAGTACAAGCGTTTTTTCGGCTTTTACCAAGTCCTGATACTTGCCTGCCAATGCCTCTAAAGCGTGGCTTAGGTCGTCTGCATTCTTGAAATTGCCGTTAAAATGATAGCCTCCTTTAATGTCTTTTTCTGCAATGGTATTGTTCGAATCCATCAATAATTGCATCAACAGCTTCGAGCTTACGAACAGGTTTGTAGGAATGTCGTTTCTTTGCAAAAAGCCTTTCAGGTTCTTGTTGGGGTACAAAATGTAGCTGTTTTGGTCTTGCCTATAGAGCGAACTTTGGCGCAAGGCATCAAGCACTTGCACGCTTTCTTCAGCAGAAAGATAGCCCGAACTCAAAACGCCTACTTGCCCTTCGAGCATTTCGCTTAGGTACGTTATTTCGATGCCTTTCTCGCTGTAATTCAACAAGTTATAGGCGTGATAAAGGTTGTCTTTGCGCTTGTTTGCCTTGATGGAGTGTTCCATGTAGGCAAGGGCGGTTATTACCAATTTTGCGACATCTGCAGTAGAAATATTTGCCTTTTTGCCACTAAAACCGCTTTCATAAATGTTGGTTCTGTAGTCGCTTGCTACCTTGCCTAATTTGTCTGTGATTTGTTTCCTTGCCTGTGCATCAAGAGGCGAGGCGAGCGCATTGGCATATTGCACGAAAACTGCCGTTATGGCTGTAAAGAAAGTGTGCATTTCTTCGGAAACCTCCAAATTTTGCGCCTTTGCCCTTTGGAAAACGCCTTCAAAGAACTTCAAAAACCTGCGCAAATAATAGAGCGTAACCATCGAAAGTCCATTGCCCACGAGGGCATTGTTGGCATCATTCCATTCTGGTCGTTGGGTGTTCATCCAAATGCCACCTTCAGGCACAAAGTTCGAGAGTTTGGATAGCAGAGTAGCCAAGATTTTCTCGGCAAAATTTACGCGGTGTATGGCTTGGGTTTGGTTCGTAAGCAACGCGCCATCAGCCCCCATTTCTTGCACCTTTGCATGGATTTTATGTTCGTTTTCGTAGTCGAAAACTATAGTATCTTTCGGATTTTTGACAATCTCGCTATAGGGTTTTATTTGGTACGGCACATTCGCATACACAAAATCTTGCCTACCCAACAACGCCTCGATTGCCCCTCCTTTTTTCTGTTCTGCAAATTCCAAAAACTTCAGCAAATAAATAATTTGGTGGTCGCCCCAATAGCCAATGTACGCCCAAGGATTGTCAGGCTCTACGGTTTCCCAATCGAAGCCATCTTTCGTAACGCGGTACGGATTGTAGCCATCGAAGGTCGAAGCGTTGAGGAATTTATAAATCATTCCCTCGATAAATTCGGGGTACGAATACGCCAATGCCTCCCAATTTTGGAATATATCGCGCCAATTTCCTTGATAATCTAAGATTTTTGAGCCATCGATTTCGCTGTTTGTATTGATAGAAAATTGATTCCAAGGTCGGCTGGGGTCTCCATGCCTACGGCTAAATCTCAAAGGTAAATATTCAGTCGCCAATCTTTTAAAGTCTTGATTAGCAGACGTTTGTACGGCATTTTTCAGTTCGAAAAGCGAAAAAGTGGTAGGCAAGGCAGTAAGCGCGTTTTGCGCCTCTGCGAATACCTGCTTGTTTGCTTTTTGTAGGTAAGTCGAAAAGTCTTGTTTCTCGATTTGGTAATTGTGGTCAATGATACCTCCGCGCATCACATTGAAAAGCACGTTTGAGAAGTGGCGCGTGTCTTTCAGTTCGTCTGCCGTATATTGCAAGGCATCTGCACTTGCCGTAAGCGCGATTAAACGCTCTGTGCCTGCTTCGATGTCTGCCAAAATATCGTTTCTCAAATCTTTGTAAGATTTGATTTTTTCATTCAAAGCAATGACAGAAGCGTGTGTTTGATTGACGTTGGCTATTATCGACCACGTTTTTTCCTTGCCTGCTTCGAGGGTGCATTGGCTTGCTACGAAATACGCGCCTTTTTCGCCCTTCACGTCTGTTTCTTGCCTGACGTTTTCGCCTCGCCTGAAGTTAGGCAGTTGCAAGGCAGAAAGCAGGTAAGTTGGTTTTTCTATGCCCAAACTCCACACTACATTGGTTTTCAGGGCTTCGCTTGGCTCGGCTTTGTCCACAATGATAGCACTCAACGCAAAGAGTCCTAAGCCAGTTTCGGCTACCAATTCGGTGCGCTTGTAGGCATCAACTAAGTTGCTCGCCTTCGTTTGTAGGTCGCTTGGCACGCCAGCAGGCAAGACGTTCTGCACGCCATCGATGAACGTAATTTCTTGCGTTTGGGAGGCAAGATTTTTGAGTCTTGCCTGCCTCACGAAGCCAAACACATTGCTTGAGTTCCATTCGTACTGGAAGCTCAAGCCCAAATCTTGGTTGATTTCCTCAAAAATAATCTTGTTGCTGAACCTGTTTTGATAGAGGTTGCGGACAAGGGAAAAATGTCCTTCGCTACGCACCGAGAAAGGCTCCCACAAAACCGTTTTGCCATTTTGAAGCACTCGGATAAGCGTTTTGCTTCCTGTCGTTTCGGCAGTGTCCGTTATTTTGTCGTCTGTATAATAGGGAAATAGCGCGAACTCGGCATTTTTTCTGCCCGCGCTGATGCCTCCATTGCTCGACACAAACAGCCAATGGTTCGAATCGCTCACGATGCTCATAAAGAATGGACGCAAGAGATGCACATTCGATATTTTGTAAAAAGTTTCTCCGTTTATGACAAGGCTTTTCAAAGATTCCATTTTTTGAGGAAAATGTTTTTTGTATAACAATGAATGTTTTTCTTTTTTTCTCAATAGGATAGGGTTTGAAACCCTATCCTATTGAGCATTTTTTGAATTATTTTTGCTTATATACTTTCACGTAGTCTATGAGCATAGTTTGCGGAAAGGGAGTAGCATCAGTAGGAAAGCCTACGAAATTTCCGCCTACGGCTACATTGAGTATCAAGAAAAACGGATGGTCATACACCCAATTTCCTGTAACTTTGTCAGGCGTTACGCGGTGATACAAGAAATCATCTACAAAGAAGTCGACTTGATTTTCAGTCCATTCTACCGCGTACACGTGGAAATTAGCATCAAAACGACCATTCTGAAGTCCGTATAGTTTGCTGATAGCATTGCCACCCGAATAGCCTGGACCGTGTACGCTTCCGATAGTAACGTTTGACTGTTGTCCGCGTTGCTCCAAGATGTCTATTTCGCCACATTGAGGCCAATTCACTTGGTCTATGTTGTCGCCCAACATCCAAAAAGCAGGCCAGATGCCAGGTCCTGTAGGCGTTTTGACGCGAGCCTCGAAGCGACCATATTTTTGTGCGAACAAGCCCTTAGTTTTGATTCTTCCAGAGGTATAAGAGGGACCCGCATTGCGGATAGCGGTAATGCGTAGGTTTCCGTTGCCATCTAAGGAAACATTTTCGGGTTTGTTGGTATAGGTTTGAAATTCGGCATTTCCCCAACCGCCTGCACCCAAGTCGAATGCCCATTTAGTAGCATCAGGTGAAGTGCCTACCGCCCCTGTAAAATCATCACTCCAAGTTAGTTCCCAGTTTCTTTCAGGCAAGGTTTGAACCGCGTCTATTTGGCAACTGCTCATGAAAGTTGCACTGCAAAGTGCAACTGTAGCAACAAGTATATTTTTTGTTTTAAGAATGTTCATATCTGAAAAGGTTAGTCGTTAAACCATTGTTTTGAGTGTGTAACACACGCCTTGCCTACCTTAGCAGGCAAGGTGCTTGTGCTACAGTTTGTCCTTTATTGAACTTTTAGCGACACATTGTCTATAAAGATAGTACCTGTCGTTGTTGGTCCACCACCCACTAACTCTATCAAGAGAGATAGTCCACCTGCCACATTAGCGGCAGCGGCGGGTGTAGTAAAGGTCAAGGTTTTTGTTGTCCAAGTGCTTGCTACATTTCCTTCTCCTCCTATAAGCTCGTGTCTGGTAGCAGGAGTAGGCGAGCCGTCTGCTCCTTCAGAAAATGCGGCGGCTTTCAATACAGCACCATTCGCCACTGGATCAGTCGCATCGGCTCTTATATCAAACTTTACTACATAAGTCGTGTTGGGTAGGATACTTCCAACGCCGAAACGTGTTTGTTTGATGCCCGGGTTAGCGGCGGGAGCCGTTTTTACTCTTGCAGAGTTAGTTCCACCATTGTTTACGTTTGTTACAATCGTAGAAGACGTACCTCCTTGGTTCACGATAAGTTCCCAGCATCCTGCATTGGCTTCAAAACCACCGTCTTTAATAAACTCGCCTCCTGTAGGTGTGGGGCAAGTGCCACCGCCACTAGCAGTCTTATGGAAATAAATATTGTCCAAGAATACATCTCCATTGCCTTCAAATTTGAATTGCCCTACATTGGCTAAATTAACAGGGGCAAATGCGGTCAAAGGAATATTCACACTGTTCCAACCTGTAGTAGGTACGTTCAGGGTATAAGCCGTTTCTGCACCACCTTGGTTTATGAGAAATACCTTCAAAGCAGTGGCATTGACAGAATAGTAATCAAGGTGCAAGGAAAGATAAGTAGAAACGTTTTGCACACTTCCTAACTGCATACCTTGATAATTCAGGTTAGCATAACGGAGTGTATTGTTGCCTACGATAGGCGTTTGGGTTACGATTGTATTTTGTCCCCAGTTCGGGTTAAAATCCGTACCTGCTACATTGGTGTAGGTGTCGCTAAAAATGGATAGTACATCAGCAGGAAGATGCGTAGGAATTGGTGCGGCAGTGGTAGGCGTTACAGCATTTTTCCAGAAATATATATTATCTAAGAAAATATCACCGTTGCCATCAAATTTGAATTGCCCTACATTGGCTAAATTAACAGGCGCAAATGCAGTCAAAGGAATGTCCACACTATTCCAACCAGCCGTAGGCACTGTCAAGGTATAAGGCGTTTCGGCACCACCTTGGTTTATAAGATAAACCTTCAAAGAAGAAGAGTTGGTACTATAATAATCGATGTGCAAAGAGTTGTATGAGGCTACGTTTTGCGGACTTGCTAACTGCAAACCTTGATAATTCAAATTGCTATAGCGAAGCGTATTATTGCCTGCGATGGGTGTTTGCGTTACAGCAGTAGCTTGTCCCCAATTAGGATTAAAATCTGAACCTGCTACGTTGGTGTAAGTGTCGCTAAAAATAGAAAGTACGTTGGCAGCGTCTTTTGTAGGTATGGGTGCGGCAACATTAGGTACTACAGGATTACGGTAGAAATACACATTATCTACATACACATTAGGCAATGAACCTGAAAGAACCATTTGCGCAACTTTTGTGCGGTTGGTAAGTCCTGTGAAAGAAGACATAGGAACATCTATGCTTACCCAGTTGTTAGAGGCTAACGTTGGTGCTGTAATCGTAATTTCATGTTGTGTATCATCTCCACCACCTGCCGCGCCATTTGCTCCAAAATCAACTAACAAGACTTTGAAGTTGTTAGTGCCGTCAGTAGGGTTGGGCGTCCAAATATTCATGTGAAAACGAGTCATGCCTGATACATTGAGCAATGGGAAAGTAATACCCACAAAATTCAAGCTACGGTAGCGTATTACATCATCATTTTGCACTTTGATAAAGAACTCGTCAGCCGTAGAATATTGCCAGCGCGTGTTCCAAGTATCTACCGGAACGTTGGTATAAACATTGCTGTAAAGCGAAACCACATCACTTGCTTCTCTTGCAGGAGGAGCAGGCGCGGCTACTGTAGGCATCACAGGCGCACCTGTAGAAGTCAATTTCAAAGAACCAAGAGCCGTTTTGTCGCCCAATTTCGCACTAATAGTAGTCGTACCTGCATCTATAACAGACACAATGCCCTTACTATCTACGCCTGCTATTGTAGCATTAGAAGAAGTGAATGTAAAGTAGTAAGGCGAAATGTTTACGGTTTGGTTTACGCCTGTAGGCAAGGTTACACTTGCTTGAAAACCATCTATGGTGATTTTGTCACCTGTTTCTGCATTGGCGATAGTTCTGTCTTGACCGCCCAACATGATACCTGTTAGGTTCGCTATGTTGCCTACTTGTTCGAAGCGCACTTCGTCAATCCAAAAAGTATAACCTTTGTTGTTTTCGGGTGCCGCCGCGTAGTACATCAAGCCTTTTTCAGCCTTTAGCTTCGAAGCATCAGGAATAGGAATAATTACTTTTTTCCAATTACTGTTTACACCTATATTGCTCATTGTAACCACAAACTTATTCGCGCCTAAGTCATTGCCAAAGCCAATCTCGCCTATAGTCGCGGCTTGTGAAGCCTTGATGTAGAACGTGAGGGCGTTATAGCCTGACAAGTTTCTGCCTGTTTTGCTGAAGAAAACACCTCCCGCATAAGAACCGTTGGGGCTGTTCGCATCAGGCACTTCGAAACGCATGGATTGGCGCGTGTTGTTGTAGGTAACTTGATGGTCAACTTGAAAAGCCTTTACATCTGAACCACCAAACGCGGCATACGCCAAATCGCCTGTGAAGTCATCGATGAACACTTCGGCAGTGGTAGGGAAGGAAAGCGGTTGCAAGTCCTCTACTTTCCTTTTTTGACAGCCCAAAAGGATAATCAATCCGAGCAGGGCGTATTTTATGTTGAATATTGATTGATATTTTTTCATGATAAAATAGATTTTTAAGCTGTAACAGTGGGTTTTAGCGTATTGTTTTATGATAGCAATAACAGCTAACACCCTTTGTTACGTAGTTTATTTTTAGTTACCAATGTTGATTTGAATATAGGTGCGTATTTCCCACTCATTGCCTTTAGGAAAGCCTATAGCGTTGGGGTCTGGCACCCAATTTCCCGCCGCGTCTATGGTAGTGATAGGCGAGTATCGGTTTGAGTATTTATCCAAAGTGCGATAAGTAGCACGCAAACCTATTTTTGTGCTGGGCAATACGAACCAATCAGGCTTGCCTATTTCAGTAGAAATATCGCCTATCAACTGCACAGGGAAGGTAAGGTTAAAGTCGCGGTGATAATCAAAAGGACCCCAATCGTTGAACTTCGCTACACCCATGAACTTCACTTTTTTGTAGATAGTGCGCACATCAAAACCAAAGCGGTTGATAGTACGTTTGTCGTTGCCATTCGCTTGTCCGTTGCCTGCATAGAGGTTAGCGATTACGCCAAATTGAGGGCTTACCTTCGACACTACGCGGATATTGGTTTCCCACAAATCTTGTGCAGGTGCAGAACCGGGG
>RDXI01000267.1 GCA_004292795.1 Bacteroidota bacterium
AGGGAATACTGTTTACTACACTCCCCAGAATCTGATGGATCTGTGGTTGGGTAAGTGATAGGTACTAAATTATTCTCCCCAAAATCAGTTGGTTCTGTGGTAGGAACAGTAGTAGGAAACACAAATAAACGAGCATTGTCGTCATCTGATGAAGCAGTTGTAGCACCAAAATTATATTTCAATACCACGAAATAAGGCGTATTGAAAGTATAGGTAGGGCTACTTGGTGAATACACCGCTGTAGTACCACTCGAACCGCCTTTAGCCAAGCCAAATTCAAACCCTGTTCCTTTAACTTTTACAAAAACACGTCCTTGCAAAGAGCCACCAGCTACAGGTGTTGAAAAACTAAGAAAATGGTCGCCTGCTGTGCCTGTTGCTGTAGCTATGCTTATGATTGCACCTACATAAACAGACCCTGTATTAACATCTGTGGTAGAAAATACGCGATTGATATCTTGCCCATTCGCGCCAAAAGTAGCTTTCCCACCTAAGGTTGGCATAGAGCCATAAGATAAACTACCCGCGGTGTATTGAACGAAAGGCGCGGCACTATTCGTACCTGTTACAGTCCAGTTGGTTGTAACAGTTGTTAAATCACCTGCTGTTGAACCATATTCAAATTGTTCAGTCAGCAACTGGGCTTGGGTAGGCAAGGCTATCATAGCCAAAAGGCACATAAGCCCCCACGTTCGCCACGAACTTTGATAGAATTTTGACATATTGAAAAGGATAAAGATTCGAAAATGAAAATACAACCGCAAAGTTCGTGATTTTACGTGAAAAGCCAATTTTATACGATATTAAATTTTTGTAAAAAAAAAGCCTCGAAAATTTGGAAGTTTCCAAAAGACCTGCTAATTTTGTTAGCAAATAGCGACTATTGCCAACCAAAGGTTATCATTTATCATTTGACATTTAACAGTTATCATTTAACCCATTTCCCTGAAACCCGCTTACCCGTAACCTAAAACCCTTCCCCCTTTCTACCTTTCCACCTTTCTACCCCTCAACACTTCTACCCCTTATGTTCCTAAGCAAAAACCTAAAATTCTTGCGCGAGCAAAACAAACGCCAAAGCCAAGAATCCCTTGCCAATGCGCTTGGCATTACGCGCAGTGCCGTTTCTTCGTATGAAGATGGACGCGCCGAGCCTAAATTGATAGTCATGAACCGTATGGCTCTATACTTCAATGTAAGCCTCGACCAACTCCTCAATGTCGATTTATCGTCTATTTCAGAGTCCGAACTCGAACAACAACGTGAGAACAAGAAATACACCACCGCGAAAAATATGCGCGTGTTGAGCATCACAGTCGACAAGGAAAACAACGAAAACATCGAACTCGTACCCGCCAAAGCCGCTGCAGGTTATACTACAGGCTATGCAGATGCCGAGTTCCTCAAAGAATTGCCCAAGTACCAACTGCCTTTCCTATCCAAAGGACGTACTTATCGCGCTTTTGAAATAGCAGGCGACTCTATGCTCCCTTTGCAGTCTGGAGCTATCGTCATAGGCGAGTACATGGACAACTGGAATCAGTTGAAAGATGGCACGATTGGCGTAGTCGTGGCACGCAATGACGGTGTTGTGTTGAAAAAGATTTTCAACAAAATCCCTGAACGCGGTACATTGTTGCTCAAATCGACCAACATTTCCTACAGTGCTTATGAAGTCCCTGCTGACGAAGTATTAGAAGTGTGGCGTTTCGCGGCATACATCAGCAAAGACTTTCCTGAAGAAGGTTCATCACTTTCAGAATTGCGTCGTGCTTTCTCGCGCCTCGAAGACGAACTGCGCGAAGTAAAATTGGTACAAAATAGCTAAAACAAGAAAGCCCGCCAAAGAGCGGGCTTTTTTTACTAAAAAATACCAAGATTTTCCTAACTTTGCACACCATTTGAAAACCTACGTATGCAAATATACGCCACCATAACAGGCATAAGTTACCAAGTATTACTCTCTGCTTCATTAGAAAATTTTGCGCTACAAGATTTTGATGCCAATACTTGCCCTACAGCTTGCCTACTTACCTACGAAGGAGCTACTTTTGCTTTTTCTAAATGGGTTTCGCCCAAACGCACAAGGTCTTATCCGTATGAAAGAGTTTACAATACGCTTGTGCATGGCAAAAAAATAACAGTAATACCTGTAGTCAAAGACGAAGGTGCAGATGGAGATAGAGATTTTTTGCAATGGGATACTGTTTCCATGATGTCATTGCTTGATGTCTATGTTATCCTTGCCTACTATCACGAAGCCGAGAAAAACCAAGAGTATGCAAACAAAATTACCAATCAAAAATTTGATAATCAATACATTACAGAAAAAATTAAAGAGATAGCAAACTATCATAGCTCTGCTTTGCATTGGAATTTAGAGCAGTTGAAGAATAATTTTTCCACGCTCATTTCACAAGTGAAAACAAGTTATACAGCCATTAGCACAAAAACAGGCGTAAAAATGCACGCTGAAAAAAGCATGGACAAATTTCAGAAAGTGATAGACACCAACACCACAAAGTTTATGGAGTTCTCGCGCCAAAAGGCAAAAGAGGCGCAGGCAAGGGAGTTTGTTACGCTACAACCCAAAGAAAACCTACAAACACTCACAAAAGCAAAGATTACCATTACAAACTACTTGGGCGGACAATATTTTTTGACTGTTGATGAAATACGAATCGAAGCAGAAAAATTATACCTTATAGAAGGAAAACATACCAAATCTGGACTTTTGCCAAGTTTGGGCGATATAAAAGATGGGTTGCTCAAGATGATTTTGTATGCTAATTTGAAA
>RDXI01000063.1 GCA_004292795.1 Bacteroidota bacterium
GACTTTGTCAAACAAGCCAATAGTTACACCAAACTGTTTTGGCAAGGCGTATTGCTCAACATACTCAACCCATTTGTGTATTTGTTTTGGTTGGGCATTTCGTCCTTTATCAGTGCCAATTTCTCGCTTATAGGTGGGCTGGTTTTTTTGTCGGGCATCATTCTCACAGTGTTATCAACCGACCTACTCAAATCATACATTGCCAATTTGTTGAGCAATATCCTGACGGACAAAGTTATCGTGATGATAGACAGGATAGCGGGGATTGTGTTGATGTTTTTCGGTGTGTACTTGTTGATGTATGCTTTTTTTGGCGAGGTATTTACGAAGATGTTTCCCAGTAGCCACTAATCCATTTTGAACGCTGTGCTTTTTACGCCCCTTGCCTACCTTCGCTACCTCCTGCAAGCTCGCGGTAGCCACGCCATTCACGCGCCTTTCCTGTTCAATTTCTACAATGAAGTGATACGATTGCCTAAGCGATATTATGCGTTTGGAGCATTGGACACGCTTCGCCTTTCGCTCATGCAAGACACGCGCCAAATACAAGTTACTGACCTTGGCGCAGGCTCGAAGTCTTTGGGCAATACCCGCTCTATCTCGCAGATAGCCCGCCGAAGTACAGCGAGCAGGAAAGAAGGCGAGTTGCTTTTTCGAATGGTTGATGCACTTGCGCCCCAAACTATTTTGGAATTAGGCACGTCTATAGGGTTAAGCACGCTCTACATGGCGGAGGCAAGGAAAAAGGCGCAAATACACACCATAGAAGGCTGTCCGCAGACTGCCGAGATAGCCAAGCAAAATTTCAAACGCTTAGATGCGCAAAATATCAAACAGCACGTAGGCAACATCGATGAAGTCTTGCCTGCTCTCCTGCCCAAAATAGGCAAGATAGACCTCGCCTACTTAGACGCTAACCATCAATACGAACCCACGATGCGTTATTTCAATCTGCTCTTGCCTGCCCTTGCTTCGGAAAGTTTGTTAATCTTTGATGACATTCATTGGTCAGCTGGTATGCAACAAGCGTGGAACGAAATCATACAACACCCAAGCGTTACGATAAGCGTGGACTTGTTCGCCTTTGGGCTTGCCTTCGTCAATCCGAAATTTAGCAAAGAACATTTTATATTGAAGTTCTAAACAAGTTTTTATGCAAAATTATCGCGCCCAAGCGGAAGAAATAACCTTGCTTGCTTTTTGGGACTTGGATAAGCAAATCCAAGAAAATATTTTTATCCATAAAAAGCGTGTGCTTCGTTTCTTACAAAAATATAAAGAGGCAATCCAGCAAAAAACGAAAAAAGTGCCTAAACAACACTTAAAATTGTTGTTGGAAAAAGCGTTTGATTACTTGCCTGCCCACATACAATGCGAGTTACTGTGCCTCGAATTGTATGATTTATTGGAAACGTACCGCCAAAAACTTACCAAAAAACGCATTTTTACGGTTGATGAAGCCTTTGATTTGTATTCGGATTATTTGAGTTTTACATATCGTTTGCACAAATACCCTTCGAAATGGTTTGACATACTCATTCAAGAATCACAAACAGATTGGTTAGATGTAGCTGAAACGGTTAAGTTCATTACCACCACGCGCCTACGTGCAAGTGCGTTGCATTTCAGGAAAGACTTGCAACTTATAGCCGATAACAGCGAAAAAATCGCGGCGAAAATTGTATATTCGGTGGATTTTTTGGGAATTGAAGTGCATATCAAAAAAACAAACTATTCTTTGGATAGGCTGTATGCTTTTGATGAATTTCCTATTCCCGCAGTGGCAGGCAAGTTTGCTGAAACCTTGCGAAGCTACATTTTCGAAGCCTTGAACGACACACAATATCAGTTGGCTATTCAAGAGATGCAGGAAGGACTATTGGCTCATGATTTCGGCATAGCTTTGGCGCATTACAAAGAGAGCAAACCGCTTTTCAACAAAGTAGATTTTTCGTTTAGCCTAAAGGGTGGCGCGGGTTCGGTAAGTATGAACATCAAGACGTGGGCGAGTTTAGGCAAGCGCGTTTTAGCTCCTATCCGTAAGTTATTTACAGTGAAGCGTGATGTATCCAAAACAAGCCCCGCGATAGGTATTGCTGTAGGCATTTTTTTTGTGTTGTTGGGAGGGGGAATAGTATGGTGGGCGAAATTTGCAGATGAACTTAAATATATTGTGCCATTAGTAATTGTAGGAGCTATTCCCGTGCTTATTTTGTTTCTTTTGGTCGTCTTGATACTCAACGCAAGACAATTTAAGGTTGTAAGAATAGATGGAGAAGAATTTTTGGTAAATCGTTCAGAGATAGGATACAAACCCAAAAATATCCAAATCAACCGCTTTTCTGTGTATCAATATGCTTTAGCAGATAAAAAACAAGCCTTAGAAAAACTAAAAAACAGTACAGATGTATATGAACGCACCTACAGCGAAGTGTGGGCAGAGCTTAGAAAAACTGTAGGGCGCAAAGTTGAACAATATCGTAATGGTTCGCTTTTTTTCTGGTTTTTAGAATTATATCAAAAAGCCTTTGACTACATAATCCAACAACCCGAAACAGATGAGGCTTGCCTGCCTGTGATACGTTATATCCTGCTCAAGCGACTCAAAAAATCTATCGAACACTTCGACGCACTTGATAAATTTGCCAATGAACATCGAATAACGCCCAAACTGTATATCGTGCTATTTGATGCAGAAACCCGATTGGATATAGATATGTCTGCACATTACCCTAATTCGACCATACACGAACTATATCAAAAAATAGACAAACAAGCCATTTATCCCCTTGTAGGCAAGGAAGATAAAGCCCTGCACGCATTTATGGTAGGCAAGCTACAAGCCCTGCAAGACGATATTTTCTTAGAAGATTTGGCGGAACTCAACCGCGAATACACCAAAGACCAGCCTTTCCTGCTCGAAGGCGAGGAAATTGTCGCGTCTGACGGGAAGCAAGGATAAGTGCAAAGCGTTTACAATCCTATTCTGCCTCTTAGTTGCTTACCTGCAACTGTAGCGTCAGTTTGCGCCCTTCGCGCCTGATGTATTTGTAATAGCTATCGCCTATTTTATCAAGCCCAATCCAAAGATTACCTCGTTCTTGGTTGTAAATGCCTACTTGTGTACCACGCGAACCAACCACACGCACCTCGTCAAAGTTGGGCAAAAGTGCGTCTATCAGGGCTTTTCGTTTGGCTTCATTTCGTTCTGTTTCGAGTTCTCGCAGGCATTTTTCTATATCCGCACACTGCACTGTAGGCAAGGAGTCAGAAGGTTTGGGTGGAATTATTGATTTATTTTCAGGTATTATTATTTTTTTTTCCTTTTCTTGTAAGTCTGTGATGTATGTCTTAAGGTCTTTTATATCCATAGCATAGACTCGATGAAGTGAGTCTATTTTGGCTTGTTGTTGCTTTGTTTTCAAGGAGCTTACCTCATTTAGAAAAAAGACTGAAATAATGGCTATAACCGTAAAAAAATAAGAAAATAATGCCCGCGTATTGTTGCCTACAGGAATAAGCGTGGGTGCATCATTCTTATGCGTTCCTGTGATATTGGCATAAAATTTTGAAATGACATATTTGTACTTGCCTACCCTATAGAGTGGGTTTTGGAAAGCCTTCGCATCCGTTTGGTTGGTTATATCTACAAAAATTTGTTTGGTTTCTTTTTCAAACACATCAATATACATAACATATACAAACAGTATAATTATATGCACCATCAAAGCATATATAATATATATAGGGCTTTCTACCAAAAAAACAGTACAAACAAATGCTAACAACAAAATAAAACCTCCCCATATCGTCCATTTGCCTATTTTTTTGTACCAGTTTACCCTATCCAATCTCTTATCTAAGCGCAAAAATTCCTTCTC
This sequence comes from Bacteroidota bacterium, assembly GCA_004292795.1. Classification (GTDB taxonomy): domain Bacteria; phylum Bacteroidota; class Bacteroidia; order Cytophagales; family Microscillaceae; genus RDXI01. The sequence goes on from RDXI01000063.1 coordinate 3,882, forward strand.
AAGTTCAGGGGCAACTTCGAGGTCATCTTCAGGCGAGTTTAGGGGTGTTTTGACAGTCATAACTTAGGGCTTTGAAAAATCTTGGGTAAGTAGTTTTACCAATTTATCCAAAAATAGGATTTGTAGTTCGTTTTGTTCGGCTGGAGTGATTTGAGCCTGTATTACACCATAGTAGCGTGCTAAAGCAGCCGAATAAGGTATTACGAAATGCTCATCAAAATCATCGCCTACCCAAAGGGCTATTTCTTTTTTGTAAGTACCATTAGGTGATGAGTAGTATTTTTGTATCTTTTTGCTATCAGGCTTCCAAATATCCATTTTATTTACCAATGTTATTACCCACTTGGCATTGGTAAATTGCGTAAACTGCACCCACTCTTTTAGATATACAAGCTCTTTGAGGAGGGTGTCGTTCAAAAAACCTTCATGTACTTTTCCATTTTCAAAAGTAGGTTCAGATTCATGCACTTCCACCTCATGATACCCATAACTCACTACGTTGATGATACCTACTATATTACCTGCTTCAGACATCAACGTTTTTTTTCGCGTTTTTTTGCGTTCCCTTTGCCCTGCAGTATCTACAAATGTGATAGGCATTTTGTCAATAATGAGTGAATACTCCTCTGTAAAGTCTGTTGGAAGATATGAGGTTAGATTGGCATCTGCATCAAACAATGACTTGATAAAGTGCGTCTTGCCTACTCCTGCACAACCCAATACAAGGATTTTCTGCTTCTTGTCTTTCAATATGCCTAAGCCTTTCAACAGTTTGTTGAGCAGATTTTGTTTGTCTATGCCTATCTCAGCAGCCTTGCCTACGATAACCTCACTCGTTTTTTCAAATATCGTTTCCCAATTCATAACGCAAAGATAGTGCTTTTTCACTCTTTTCACAAGAAAAAAAAGTATTTTTGCACGCAATACAATCTCATTCAACAACCCAACGATATGAACAAAAAAGTAGCTCTCCTGATATTAGATGGTTGGGGACTTGGCACGAACCCCGAAGTTTCTGCCATTGCCCAAGCCAAAACGCCCTTTATGGATATGTTGTGGGAAACCTACCCGCATAGCCACCTCGAAGCCTCTGGGCTTGCGGTGGGCTTGCCCGAAGGACAAATGGGCAACTCGGAAGTGGGACACATGAACATTGGCGCGGGGCGTGTGGTGTATCAAGACCTTGTGCGCATCAACAAAGAAATTAGCGAAGGCACTATAGCCCAAAACCCTGTGCTTGTGCGTGCTTTGGAATATGCCAAAACAAACGGAAAAGCCTTGCATCTATTGGGCTTGGTGTCTGACGGAGGCGTTCATTCGCACATAGAACACCTGAAAGGGCTTTGCACGATAGCCAAACAAGCGGGTTTGGATAAAATTTTTGTCCATGCCTTCACTGATGGGCGCGATACTGCGCCTGATGGCGGTGTGCCTTACCTACGCGACCTTTTGGCGCACATGGAAGCGCATCAAGCAGGCAAGCTTGCTTCCGTTGTGGGGCGATACTACGCTATGGACAGGGACAAGCGTTGGGAGCGCGTGAAACTTGCCTACGACTTGCTCGTGAAGGGCGAAGGCTCGCCTACCCAAAACCCTATAGAGGCATTGCAAGCGTCTTATACGGCAGGCGTTACTGACGAATTTGTGAAGCCTATTGTTTGTACGGACTCAGCAGGCAAGCCTTTGGCAACTATTCAGGCGGGTGATGTGGTCTTGTTTTTCAATTTCCGCAACGACAGAGGCAGACAGCTAACGCAAGTCCTCACACAACAAGATTTCCCTGATTTTGGTATGGCTAAAATGGATTTGCGCTATTTGACCATGACCATTTATGACGAGTCTTTCCAAAATGTAGAAGTGCTTTTTGAGAAAGATAACCTCAATGCTACGCTTGGCGAGATAGTGGCGAAGGCAGGCAAGAAGCAAATCCGCATTGCCGAAACGGAGAAATATCCTCATGTTACATTTTTCTTTTCGGGTGGGCGCGAACAACCCTTCGAAGGCGAGTCGCGTTTGCTTTGTCCTTCGCCCAAAGTGCCTACGTATGACCTACAGCCCGAAATGAGCGCGTTTGATATTCGTGACAAAATAGTGCCTGAACTCCAAAACCAAACTGCCGATTTTATTTGCTTGAACTTTGCTAATCCCGATATGGTGGGGCATACAGGCGTTTTCGAGGCGGCGGTGAAGGCTTGCGAAACAGTGGATACTTGCCTACAAGCTGTAGTAACAACTGCCCTCGAGCAAGACTATGTGTGCATTGTGATAGCCGACCATGGCAATTCGGATATTATGCGCAACGAAGATGGCTCGCCTCATACGGCACATACTACGAACCTTGTGCCTTGTATTTTGGTGCATAAGGATTTGCGCCCAGTGATGAAAAACGGCAAATTGGGCGACCTTGCGCCTACGATTTTGACGCTCATGGGCATTGACATTCCCCAAGAAATGACAGGCAATGTATTGCTTGCCTAAAAATCTTAAGTTGAATAACACAGGCGTTTGTCTGTGTTATTCTTTTTAGCTGTTGTTTGCACAACGGTTAATATGTGAAAAATACGTTAAAAATTTTGAAAGCCCTCGCATAGTGCCTATTTTTGTGTGTTATGAAAATCTTGCGTACTTTTCTTTGGGTTATAGGTGTGGTGGCTGTAGTGGCTCTTTTGTTGTATATCCGCAAACCCTCCACACAAGGCGGGGGCAATGCACCTGCTTCGGCAGGCAAGGCAGGCTCGCCTCCGAAACCGCAAGCTATGCGCGTGAGTGGCTACGTTGTCAAAAATACGTCCCTTGCCAACAAGATAAAGGTAGTAGGCACTATCCTTGCCAACGAAGAAATACAACTTCGAAGCGAGGTTTCGGGTAGGATTATCAAGCTCAATTTTTCGGAAGGCGCGGTAGTTACCAAAGGGCAATTATTGCTCAAAATGAATGACTCTGACCTTCAGGCACAACTGAAGAAAGTAAAATCGCAAAACAAACTTGCACAAGACAACGAAAAACGCCTCAAATTGCTCTTGCAAAAAGAAGGCATCAGCCAAGCCGATTATGAAATAGCCGTTAATCAACTCAATGTGTCAGAGGCAGAGATAGAAGCCCTAACTGCCCAAATAGAAAAAACGGAAATTCGCGCCCCTTTTACGGGTATTATTGGTTTGCGCCAAATAAGCGAAGGCGCGTACATCACGCCCCAAACCAATATTGCGATGCTACAAGACGCAAGCCAAGTGAAAATAGAGTTTTCTGTGCCAGAGCGTTATGTGGCACAAGTCCGCACAGGGAGCAACATTACGTTCAACGTAGAGAATAGCGCGGAAAAATACACTGCCGTTGTGTATGCGGTAGAGCCTAAAATAGACCTCAATACGCGCAATTTGACGCTTCGCGCCCGTTGCAACAATGCAGGCAAGCAACTTTTCGCGGGTGGTTTTGCGGAAATAGAAATCACCCTGAACCAAAACGAGCAAGCTTACCTACTGCCAAGCGAGGCTATCATACCCCAACTCAAAGGAAAAGCGGTGTATGTGGTCAGAAATGGCGTAGCAAAATTGCAACCTGTCAAAACAGGCACGCGCTTAGACAAAGACGTGCAGATATTGGAGGGCGTGCAACTTGGCGACACGATAGCTACTTCAGGTATGTTGCAACTGCGTCCAGACTCGCCTGTAGTGATTACGAAGGTAAGCCAATAAACGATAAAACTTCCACTTCTTTGAGAAATGGAAGTTTTGCATTTTCAAGGGTAGGCAAGTTTTTTCGAGCAAGTTTTAAGCCTCTGTATTGCGCCACGCTTGTATTGCGTCTGCAATGTTGCGGTCATTCGATAGGCGAGGCACTTTGTTTTGCCCACCAAGCTTGCCTATAGACTTCATATAAGACTGAAAGGCATCAGGCAACAAAGGCGTAATAACCAAACGTTTCAAAATATTGCCTGTTCGAAGGTCTTGGTAATACGTATTCAAAGTGCGCAATTTTTCATCAAGCATTGTGGCGAAAGCGTCCATGTCAGCAGGCAAGCGTTCAAACGCTATCAGCCATTCGTGGTAAGGCAAGCCTTCGTTGGGCGCGACCATAGGCGCGACAGAAAACTCCGAAATGGCTACTTCGGGGTTTCGCTCCATAGCAAAGCGCATCGCATTTTCTACTTCCTCGCCTATCACGTGTTCGCCAAAAGCCGAAATAAAGTGTTTTATCCTGCCTGTTACCAAAATTTTGTACGGATTGGTCGAAACAAATTTTATCGTGTCGCCAATGGAATAGCCCCAAAGTCCCGCATTGGAGTTGATGATAAGGGCGTAATTCTTGCCTACTTCTACCTCACCTATGCTCAAGCGCGTAGGTTTTTCATTGAAATATTCTTCGGCAGGCACAAATTCAAAGAAAATCCCACTATTCAAAAGCATCAAAAGTCCGTTGTCGGCTTGGGTATTTTGGTAGGCAAAAAAGCCTTCTGACGCAGGAAAGGTTTCGATGCTGTCAATGGGCTTGCCTATGCTGTCAAACAATTTTTTGCGATAAGGCTCAAAGTTTACGCCTCCATACACAAAGAGCGAAAAGTTAGGAAAGACATCTTTTATCAGCTTGCCTGTACGCTCCTGTATGCGGTCAAAGTACATTTGCACCCAAGGCGGAATGCCCGAAATGAGCGACATATCGGCTTGTATGGTTTCATCGATGACCTTATCCAATTTTTCCTCCCAATCCTCGATGCAATTCGTTTGGTAAGAAGGTTTTTGATTGGTGCGCAGGTAAGCGGGAACGTGATGATTGACAATGCCCGAAAGTCTGCCTGTCAATATTTGTGCGGGACCCGTTGTGTCCAAAATAGGGCTACCCGAAAGGAAAATCAGGTTTCTATCCAAATAATCAGACTTGCCTGTTTCGTGAACGTAGCTCAAAAGCGCGTTTCGAGCCGAATTGATGTGATTAGGCGTAGAGTCGGCAGTGATAGGAATGTATTTTGTGCCAGACGTTGTGCCAGAGGTTTTGGCGAAATAGGCAGGTCTGCCACGCCAAAGCACATCAGACTCGCCTTGTTTGATGAGTTCGATGTAGGGCTTGAGTCCTTCGTAGTCGCGGATAGGCACGCGGTCTTTGAAGTCTTGGTAGTTGCGAATTTTGATAAAATCGTGGTCTTGCCCAAATTTGGTAAGGCGGGCATTTTCAATCAAATAATTGAAAACGCGGTCTTGTGCCTGTACGGGTTTGGTTATCCATTGATTGTCCAAATAATTGATATACGCCGCGAAGGGCTTGGCGAGTAGAGAGCGGATTCCGAACATGAAAGATGTTAGATATTGGGTATTAGATGTTAGATGTTGGTCGTTAGATGTTAGTCATCGTGGTTTTGTATTTCCACAAATCACGTATAAAAATTTTATGCAAACAATATTTGAACGACTGTAGAAATTTCTACTATTTCTTGTTTTTCATTTACTTTTTTCTTACTATTGTTTGTGGGAAAAACTTGACAAAGGAGGTTTTGAGTCAGAAAATTATATGTTTTTTGCAAAATTTCTGTTTCTTCAGTAGGCAGGCAAGGAATTGTCAGCTTGATATATAGGTTAATCCATTGCTTTTTTTCTTTGCTCTTGTGGCGTATGTTTTGGGAGTCTATCGTTATGTTTTCGGGTGTGTTGTATTGAATATGCACAATAGGCGCGAGATAGCCATTTTCCATTTTTTCTTTGGCTTTGGCTACGTATTCTTTCATAAAAGCACTGTTCAAGATAGCATCTTCGGCTTCAGCTATCCATTCAGGCGAGAGGGTAACGTTATTTTTCATGGCTTTTTTAAGGTTTTAGTTCAAATACAAAAGCGCGATATTCTCCTTCTTTTTGATAAGGTTCTTGTGTTATCATATCCAAAACGCCCCATACTGCATATTTAGTTTCTATGTAGGCAAGATTATTATCGATAATCCTTTTGTAGAGTCTATGTTTCAAAGGTGTATTAGCTTCTATGACAAGGTGTGCTTGTGGATACTTTTGAAAAAACAACGCCATTATTTGCGCCACAGTTATTAAAACAAGCGCAATATCTCCATTATTAGAAATAGTATGCGTATCTAAATGTTTATTCAAAGCATCATAATCACCCAATATTATTTCATAATAATCCACATCTGTTTGCGCAAACACTACAGCTTTGGAAATATTGCCATGTCTGCCTACACTCGTGAAGAAATACATCTTGTCATTTGTGCCTGTTTGAATAGTATAATTATTTTTGTCCATGTCAATCCCAAATACGCCCTTGCGGGTTAATTTCCCAATGATAGCGTTGTGCTTCGCCAAAATCTTTGAAGGTTTTGCGCTCTCCCAATACGATTTCTTTGTAGGCAAAAAACATTTGCCTTGCTGAAATTTCGGGAAACATCTTGCCTACCCCTGTGCAAAAACCAGCAACAGCTATAGTATTGATATTGGGGTGCGCAATCGCTTCTATGAGTGTAGCTTTCATAGCCAAATAAGCATTGAGCGAAGTATTGATGTTGAAATCAGTAGGAACGCGCATAGTGGGCGCGGAAATCAGGTAAGGAGTTATGTTATCGCCTGTTTCCAACACTAAAGCCTTGCCTACCAATAGCTCGCCTTCAGGCAAGTTTTGGATTTTTTGTTGCAATTTTTCTTGTAAATCCCAGCCCAAACGTTCTGAAATGGCATAATCGACTCCTCCGTCCATAAACCCAAAAGAGTTCGCAGGGCTTACTATGGCATCACACGAAACAACTTCTGTCAAGTCGCCTTGCACGATTTGGACGTTAGGCAAGTTTTCAAAAAACATTTGCCACGCCATAATCATGGAAGGATTTTTATCAATAAGTACGCAATTCATACGTTTTGGGATAAATTTTGTATTATTTGGGTAGGCAAGTTTGCGTTATGCTCCTTCTTGCCTTAATTGCTCTATTTGCTCCACTGTTAGGTCTGTCAAATCGGCAATCGTTTCGTTGTCAAATCCTTTTTTGATGGCTTTTTTCGCAATCTCGATTTTCTCTGCTGTTCTTTCTTTGGTCAAAACAATTTTTGCCGCCTCTTTATTTTTGGCTTGAGTCCGTTCTTCAGGAGTTAAGTTTTCGAAACTTATCAACTCCACCGCCTTTTTGATGCCTTCATTGGCAGTATTCAAAACAGGTCTTTCGGGGCTGTGAATGGATTGATAAATCAAATCTAACCAATCTCGTATTTGTTTGGGCGTTTCTTCGTTGGGGTGGTTCGGATTGAGGCATACAAACTGATGTCCATACAGTTCTCTTATTTCGCCTAACAAAGTCTGTGGATTGAGTTTCAGCAACAAAACCTCGTCCAAAATAGGCTTGCCGTTTTTTTCGCTAATTTTGTAGGGCGCAGTCAAAACCACAATCACATACACTGTTCTTTCTATGCCATATTCTTTGCTACTTTTTTGTTGTTCTGCTATGAGCATCAAAAAATAGTGCAAAAACCTATCAAAATGATGGTCATATTCCACCCTTTGAATTTCGATACAAATGCGTTTATCTGTCGTTTCTGCAAAAATATCTAATTCAAAATCGACATAGCCTATTCTGGGTTCAAACTTCTTTTCTGTTTCTATCTTCTCCACTTCTACCTCTATGCCCAAAATATCACGCACAAAAGCCTTAAAAACAGTTATATCTGTAAAGGCTTTTTTGAAAATCACTTCATTGTCTAAGTTACCAAGCATTGTTTTTATGGGGTTGGTTCTAAAGAAATATGTTGTAGTGTAGGCAAGTTTAGGATTCTTACGTTTTGATTAATCCCATAATACTAAAACTTGCGTATTCGCTCCGTAGGATAGGGTTTCAAACCCTATCCTATTGAGCATTTTCTGTTGTGGTTTGTGTCCCCACAAACCATTTTGAGGTATAATTTCAAAAATTGGTCATAGCACGGATACTATGACCAATCGGGGAATGACTCTATCTCATCTTGCCTGAACTCTGCATTTGGTTCATTTTCTTCATAAACTTCTTCATTTCTTCAAACTGTTTGAGCAAGGCATTTACTTTATCAACCGTTGTGCCACTGCCAAGCGCGATTCTTTTCTTACGGCTGGCATCTATGATTGCAGGTTGTTGGCGTTCTTTGGGAGTCATAGAAAGCAGGATAGCCTCTGTAGGTTTGTAGGCGTTTTCGTCTATCTCTTTGCCTTTGAGCATTTGGCTCATACCGGGTATCATACCTATCATATCTTTGATGTTGCCCATTTTCTTGATTTGGCGAATTTGCCCCAAGAAGTCTTCGAGGTTCAGTTGGTTCTTGCGAATTTGAGCCGCGAGGCGTTTTTCTTCTTCTTCATCAAATACCTTCTGCAAGTTTTCTACCAACGACACCACGTCCCCCATGTCCAAAATACGGCGTGCCATACGTTCAGGGTGGAAAACATCTATATCTTCGGGTTTCTCGCCACGCCCTACAAATTTGATAGGCTTATCTACTACAGCTTTGATAGAAAGAGCCGCACCGCCTCGTGTGTCGCCATCGAGTTTGGTAAGGACTACCCCATCAAAATTCAAGCGGTCATTGAAGGCTTTGGCTGTGTTCACGGCATCTTGCCCTGTCATAGCGTCCACCACAAACAACGTTTCGGTAGGATTGATAGCTTGTTTTACTTGCGCAATTTCGTTCATCATCTGCTCATCAATCGCCAAACGACCTGCAGTATCTATGATAACGATTTGTTTGTTGTTACTTTTGGCGTGTTTGATGCCGTTTTGGGCTATTTCTACCGCGTTTTTGTTGTCAGGTTCTGCATATACGTCCACGCCCACATTCGCGCCCAATACTTTTAATTGGTCGATAGCGGCAGGGCGGTAAATATCACACGCTACTAACAGCACGTTGCGGTTTTGTTTTTTGAGGTAGTGCGCCAATTTTCCGCAAAAAGTAGTCTTGCCTGAACCTTGCAAGCCCGACATGAGGATAATAGCAGGCTCGCCTTTGATGTTGATGCCTACGGCTTGCCCACCCATCAATGCCGCCAACTCATCTTCCATGATTTTGACGAGGAGTTGCCCTGGGTTTACATCTATCAATACTTTGCGACCAATCGCTTCGTCTTTGATGCGGTCGGTAACATCTTTAGCGACTTTATAGTTCACGTCAGCCTCTACTAAGGCACGGCGGATTTCTTTCACCGTAGCGGCTACGTTGAGTTCTGTGATGCGACCTTTGCCACTTAGCGACTTTACGGCTTGGTTGAGGCGTTCTTGTAGGGATTGAAACATGGCTTTATATTCTTTTCAGGGTGCAAAAATAGGAAAAAAAAACAAAACCATAGGCAAGCACGTATAGTTTTTTGTACTAACTTTCTTGCTATGCAAAACTACTTCTGGGCTTGCCTACTGCTCGCCTACACCTTGAGCGCGTGCCAACCCACAAACTCGCCTACTGGACAAAACAAGGCAAACAAAGCCAAAACAGCCTCAAATCGCCTACAAAATGGCGATATTATCTTTCAGGTGTCGCTCTCTGGGCAGGGCAAGGCTATCAAATTAGCCACTCATTCGGATTATACACATTGTGGCATTGTGTTCGAACAAAACAAGCAATTTTTTGTGGCAGAGGCAATACACCCCGTTACGATAACGCCCCTGCAAGCATGGATAGCGCGAGGCGACAAGGGGCATTTTGTCATCAAACGCCTCAAAAATACCGAAACTGTCCTTACCTCCCAAGTTTTGCAAAAGATGTGGCGCGTAGGCAAGCAATACGTAGGCAAGCCTTATGACATACATTTTGGTTGGTCAGACCAAAGCATTTACTGCTCCGAATTCGTCTGGAAAGTCTATAAAGCAGGCGCGGGCATTGAGGTAGGCAAGCTACAACGCATAGCCGACTTCGACCTCACAAGCGCGGAAGTGAAGCAAAAAATGAAAGAACGCTACGGAAATGCTATTCCCTACCAAGAAATGGCTATCTCGCCTGCCCAAATTTTCAACAGTCCTTTGTTAGAAACTATCGCCTATCCTGTGTATTGATTTTGTCAAAAAATACTGTAATTTTGCAACAAAAACAACCCTTATAAACTATGATTCAGTGGGAATCCCTCAAACAATACGAGGAAATCAAATTCGAATTGCATCACCCCGAAGGCAAGCACGCAGGCATTGGTAAAATCACCATCAACCGCCCCGAAAAACGCAACGCTTTCACGCCCCTAACGGTTATGGAAATGCAAGACGCTATGAATATCTGTCGCTATGACGATAGAATTGGCGTAGTAGTCCTTACTGGCGAAGGTCCCGATGCTTTTTGTAGCGGTGGCGACCAAAGTGTGCGTGGTGTGGGCGGGTATGTAGGCAAGGACGGAATCCCGCGCCTCAACGTACTCGACTTGCAAAAACAAATCCGCTCTATTCCTAAGCCCGTTGTGGCTATGGTGGCGGGTTGGGCTATGGGTGGCGGTCATGTACTACACGTAGTTTGCGACTTGAGCATCGCGGCAGAAAACGCCAAATTCGGACAAACGGGTCCTAAAGTAGGCAGTTTTGATGGCGGTTTTGGCGCGTCATACTTGGCGCGTGTGGTAGGGCAAAAGAAAGCACGCGAAATTTGGTTTTTGTGTGATGTCTATAATGCAGAAGACGCGCTCCAAATGGGTTTGGTAAACAAGGTCGTGCCTCTCGACCAACTCGAAGCTACTACAGTAGAATGGTGTTGCAAAATGTTGGACAAGTCGCCTATTTCCTTGCGTATGCTCAAATCTTCGTTCAATGCGGAACTTGATGGACAAGCAGGAATCCAAGAATTGGCGGGCAATGCTACGCTTTTGTACTACCTAAGCGAAGAGGCGCAAGAAGGCAAGAACGCATTTTTGGAAAAACGCCAACCCGACTTCAGCAAATTCCCTAAATTTCCATAGGCAGTCGATATAATAGGACTTACGCAAATGTTATAACGGCATCTGTGTTGTGGGCAACAAAATGTTTATTGTAACATGGTTTGCCTATAACACAGATGTCGTTTGTAGTATCATTAACATTTTATCCTTGCCTACAAACTATAGCGAGGTTTGGGGCGAAAATGTACCTTAACCATTTGTAACCCTTTTACGCATTATGCAAAACTTCAAAACAAGACTCAAAGAGCGTAACCACTGCCCTAAAAGCGCGTGAGTTCGGAATTAGATTTAAATATAAAATATTGTAAATCAATGGATTGAATAGGCTTGCCCCAGCGGGGCTATATCTTTGTAGCCCTATAACAACCTGTCGCCCCGCTGGGGCTTGTATGTAACCTTTTTATTTCCGAACTCACGTTAAAAGCCAAAATAGCAATGCTATACAACGCCCAAGCCCTACACAACGAAACTGCCGAGTTTGTCAAATAAGAGCTTGAGGAGAGGAAAAAGCGGGTAGTAGGTAAGGTTTGACAAATATTTTCATTATCTTTGCCCTATGAAAAAACAAGAGCTTTCGAAACAGCAAATTTTTAGGAATAAACGCTTTATAGGCTTTGTTATAGGGTGTTTGTCTATTGTTTTGCTAAGTTTTTTGCTGATGATGCGAGGCAAAACTACCAAAAATGACCTCCAGAAAGTTACAGGGAGCGTAACATACATAGGCAAGACTTTCAAAAACTTGCCTAATAGACATCATGGAAAATACAGATACATTACCATAGAAAATTACCCTCAAGCTTTTGAGCTATTTGTAGGGAAAGAGAAAGGCGATTTTGCGCCTGAATACGAAATCATTGACTCCATAAAAGTATCTGATGAACTTGCTATATATTTCTCCGAAATAGGCGGAGAAAATGAGCCTGTAAATAGATTGGCACGTTTCATTGATAAAAATGGCAAAAAGCATTTTGTGTATGGTAGTTATGATGTTTATTGGGGAATTGGAGGAATGATTACAGGGTGTATATTGTTGATAGTAGTATTTATTTTGTGGCGAATGGGTAAAATATAGCACCCAACCCCACTGTTCTTTCTGACACACACTTTTTTCCCCTATCTTTGCCCCTCAAAATCGCATAAAAAGCAGCCTATTAGACCAAAACACCTTCTTTAAGTTGTAGTTTTTAGCTATTTTTGTTCTAAACAATCAATCTATATGGTTTTTGAGCGATACATACCAAGTTACCCTTTGGACTCTTATGTGGAGAGCATTCTTTATCTTGAAGGAAATAGCCAAGGAATAGGGCTACCCAAAACAGCCATGAGTTTAGTTTTTAACCTTGCGGATAGTTTCAAACTTTTTACTGATGCTTCGTTTTCCATTTATACACATTACCAAAAGTATTGGTTAGCAGGTTTTCAGCTAAAGCCGCGCCACGTACAAAGTTATGGGCAAAGTAAAATGATAGTTGTCCAATTTAAAACGATTGGGGCTTTTGCTTTTGTAAAGGAGGCACTACACCATTTCACAGACGCATACATTCCGCTTGATGATATACAAAAATACAAGATAGAAGAAACGTGGGAAAAATTACAAGTGTGTACCACTTTGAAGGAGAAATTTTTAACTACGGAGCATTTTTTGAATCAATGTTTACTTACCAAACTACAACCTCATATCAAACTTTTGCAATCCGTGAATTTGATTATTCAAAAAAATACAAATGTTACTATTGAGGGACTTTGCAAAGAGGTAAGCATTTCAAGAAAGCATCTGAACCACTTATTCAAGGAATATGTGGGCGTTTCGCCTAAAACACTCACTACATTGTATCGCTTCCAAAAGTCATTGCAACAGTTAAGCCCACATAAATCAGAAAGCCTTACCACATTCGCCTATACGATGGACTACTTTGACCAAGCACATTTTAACCATGAGTTCAAAAAATTGTCAGGAATACGACCTTCTGAGTATCTAAAGTACAAAGAAAAAGCTCCCTCTATGCAATTTGTACCCCATTTTTTACCAAAATTGGATTAGGTAACATTTTTACAAGCACAAGTCATGACGCGCCTCTAATTTTGCCTAAAAAATTCTATATCCCATGACTCGTAAAATATTTGCCGTTATCGCGGGCGTTATTACCGCTATTTTGTGCTTCGTGTCGGTTGAAACGCTCAACCACCAAATTCACCCCTTTCCTACCTCACTCAACTTCAACAATACAAAGCAAGTGAATGAGTATATGCAAACCGTACCCTTGTCATTTTGGTTGCTTGTGTTGGCAGGTTGGGCAGTTGGTTCTGTACTGGCAGGCTTTGTTATCCAAAAAATAAGCAAAACTGACTCAATGATTTTACCCTCTATCGCGGGTATTGTGCTGACGCTTTCAAGCATCACCAATTTGTTTGCATTTCAACACCCTGTTTGGTTTATGGTGTTAGCGCTCATTTTGTTTGTACCTGCTGTATTTTTGGGTAATGCACTCGCAAAGGGAAAGTAGCAACAAGAGCCTCACAATCATACTGCACATATTCTATTTTTACAAACCTTGAAACTGCCAAAACTCCAAACATTTCCCTATCTTTGCCCCTCAAAATAGCATAGAATGTAAGCATATTAGACCAAAAAACCCTCTTTGGGTGTATTTTTAGCGATTTCTTGCTCCAATTCTTCAATCTCTATCTTGGCATTAGACACCAAAAGTTTATGAAAAAAGCTATCAGGATTTTCTGCTAACTGCTTTTCGTAGTTTTCCAAACGCTTGTGCGTTAGTTCTAGGGTTCTTTGAAGTTTCGTATTTTTCATGTTATTCTTGCATATCTTGCAGCAATTTATCTATTTTTTCTTGCATATTGCCTATTGCTAAGATATTTTGGGCTAATTGGTGTACTTCGGTTGTAGCAAGTTCAGGAAAGCCATTTTCATCAAGTTGAAAAACGTTTTGTGCATTTTCTATAGCTGTTTTTACCAAAACAAAATGGCGTTTTGAACTAAATCCGCCCTTGATTGCATCATTTAGCAAGTCTTTCCAAACTTTTGGCACGTCCATGTTCTCTAATTCAGGCTTTTCTGCCTGAAAATGATAGTACAACCAAACTTCAAAGCATGGATTGCTTTGTGCCACTTGCCAACCTTCGGCTTGGCATTGCTCTCTCATTTCTTTGAGTTTTTCAATCCTATGTGGGTTGCCATGTGTATCTGTATCAAGCACAATCCAAACCTCATCAACCTCTAATTTTTGATATTTTTCAAGGCTCTTGTTGGCAATAGAAACCAACCCTGATGCAGAATTATCTTCTGTATCTTTCAAGTCATACACAATAAGGTCAATGCGTGAGTCGCGCCCTATGAACTGTTTGAAATAGTCTTTTTCTCTTTTTGCCCCTTCGCAGAAAATATAAATTTTCTTGGCATCTTCAGTAGGTTCTTCGGGAGTGTAGCGTCTATTCTTCAGTATCATAGTTGTGCCAATTTAAGTCTTGTAAGTTGCCTAAAAATGGGATAGCACGATAGCGTCCACTCAAGTAGCCTTTTTGAATGTCTATCGTTTTATGCTCGCCTTTGAAGGTATTGAGCGAATATAGGTCTGTGTTACCTGTTTCGTCTTTTTCAGCAAACCAAATTTCGTCTTGCCTGAATATTTCTTGGTCTAAAAGATAGGCTTCATGAGTAGTAAAGAGTAATTGACCTTTGGTATCACTATCAAGCGAAAATTTGCGTATCAATTCTTTGATAATGAGTGGGTGTAGGCTTCTGTTGATTTCATCAATAACATATACTTTTTGTTGTGAAATCAAATCTCTAAATACAGGTACGAAATCCAACAAACGAACAGTACCATCTGATTCTTCGCTCAAGTCAAAAAGGGCTTCTATTCCTTGCACATTTTCGTGCTTGAAATGGAGTGTTTTCACAAGTGTTTGTTCATTTTCTTTCACAACATTTATTCCACGTTCTAAATGCAAGATTTTTTGTGGTGAATTCTCCAAATCTCTTAGAATATTGTTAAAGTATTCCTTGTTATCAATTCCAAAAAATGTGTTCGCATCTTCTTTCTTTATTATCACATCTTTTACTCCTACATGAAAGGCGCAAACCAAGTCCTTAAAGTATTTTCTAAATTTTTTATCTGTATCCAACTGTTGAGGTAAATAGCCAAATATTATTTCAGGTGTAATAATTTGTAAACTATTTTGAAACCAATCAAAGGCTTTTTTGACTATTTTAAGTTCTTTGCTCTCCCTGTTTGCTATCAGTTTTAAGATAGGCTTATCAGGTCTTATAAACTCCTGAAGCAAAATTTCTTTGAGCATTTGGTTTTTTTTGCTTTTCTCAAAGTCTGCTGAGAACTGCAAAGAAGTTTTATTTAAAGCATCTGTTTTGCGCTCAAAAATTAAAACGTCTTCTTTTTTGCCTAAACCTGACTGATACAGTTCTTCAGTAATAATAATGCCATTTTTCAACTCTATCGCATAGTAAAAAGCTATACCCTGTTGTATAAATTCTATAGCCAAAACTTGAGGTGTATTCTCTTTGTCTTGTTGGAATTTGAATTGACTTTTTTTTAGATTTTGTGGTATTTCTCCATTTAATACCAAATGTTGTAGGAAGCTGAGTCCATACACAAGGTTAGACTTGCCTGCCCCAACAGCTCCATACAGAGCTGTAAGTTTCAATAAATCGATGCCTTCCACATGATACAAGTGGTCTTGCAGAGTTTTGAGGCGTGTATTGGGTAGAAAATGAAACTCTTTTTGCTTGCCAAAAGACAAAAAGTTTTTAAGTGCGAAGCGTACAAGCATATTTTCGTGAAAATTTCACGCAAATATAGAGGTATTTTTGTATTTACAATACTTTTCGCAAAAATATACGCTTTTCCCCTATCTTTGCCCCTCAAAATAGCATAGAAACCAAGAATGTTACTCAAACGCTTAGAAATCAAGGGCTTTAAAAGTTTTGCCGAACATGCTGTTATCAATTTCAACGAAGGCGTTACGGGCATTGTGGGACCGAATGGCTGTGGCAAGTCCAATGTGGTGGACGCTATCCGTTGGGTGTTGGGCGAACAGCGTAGCAAGTCGTTGCGCTCCGACAAAATGGAAAACGTGATTTTCAACGGCACAGACAAACGCAACCCTGCCCAAGTCGCGCAGGTTACGCTTACCTTCGACAACAACAAGAAAATCTTGCCTGCAGAATACTCGACAGTTACCATTACAAGGCGGTATTATCGTTCTGGCGAGAGCGAATATTTGCTGAATGATGTGCGCTGTAGGCTAAAAGACATCAACAATCTTTTTCTTGATACAGGCATTGGTTCGGATAGTTATGCCATCATTGAGCTAAAAATGGTCGATGAAATCTTGAACGATAAGGAGAACTCAAGGCGCGAATTGTTTGAAAAAGCGGCGGGTGTTTCGAAGTTCAAAAGCCGTAAGAAAGAAACTTTAGCACGCCTCGAAGTGGTGGAAACCGACCTTTCGCGGGTGGGCGATTTGCTGTTCGAGATGGAGAAAAACATCAAAAACCTCGAAAGACAGGCAAAACAAGCAGAACGATATTTCAACCTCAAAAAAGAATACAAAACCGCAGGGACTCTCTATGCCAAACTCGTTTGGCAAGCGCAAACCTCCTCACAAAAGGAATTGGAGGCAAAAACGCACACCGAATCCCAAACTCGCCTACAAATCACACAAGAACTCGACCAACAAGAGCGCGACCTTGAGGCAGAAAAAGCGCGTTTGGATATGATAGAACAGGATTTGAATAACAAAAAAAATGCCCTTTCTGAACACAAAACAGAACTCAACCGCCTGCAAAACGAAAAACGTCTCAAAGCGGAACGCCTTACTTTCCTGCAACAACGCAACGAACAACTGCACGACCAAATCAAACAAGACATTGCGCAACAAGTAGTGGTGAAAAAGGCGATTGACAATGCCAATGCCCAACTTGACAAAGAGCAGGCAAGGATAGACTCGGCAGAAACTGAAACAAAAAATGCCCAAAACGAAACGCAAGCCCAAGATGCCCGCGTAGGCGAGCTTAGGCAACAGATACAAAGCCTCGAAAACCGCTACCAACAAACCAAAACCAAACTGTTCGAAGCCCGCAAAAATTATGAAATCAAACAAACGCAACTCAATGCCGCGAAGCAAGAACTCGAAAAACTAAGCACGCAAAACGATTTTCAACAGTCTGACTCACAAGGGTTTGATAAGAGCCTGACAGAAATAGCCGAAAATATAGATTTTACCAAACAAGACCTGCAAGAAGCGCAAGAAAAAGAAAACCGCAAACAACTCGAAACAGGCGAGCTGGAGCAAGAAGTGGAGGCGTTGCGTAGGCAAGTTGCCGAGACGCACCGCACTCTTGACCGCAAACAAAACGAATACAATCTCACAAAGTCGCTCATTGACAACATGGAGGGCTTTCCTGACGCGCTGAAGTATTTGCAGAAGGAAACGGCTTGGGGCAGGCAATTTCCGCTCTTGTCCGACATTATCAGTTGTGAGGAAAAATACCGCGTGGGCGTGGAGGCGTTTCTTGAGCCTTACCTGAATTATTACGTGGTCAATACCTTGCAAGATGCTTTTCAGGCTATTCAGCTTTTGGACAAAGCCCAAAAAGGCAAGGCGAATTTTTTTGTTCTTGAGTATTTGGTTTCGGGTGAGCGGGGAAATGGGAAACAGGGGGACGGGTTTTCGGGTGGATTTGCAGGTTTTGGAGCTTCGCTCAAAGGCTTGGGAGGCATTGCCAAACGTGATATACACGCGCCCATCCCTGCCCACGAAGTAGTAAGTAGCTCGCCTGAACACGAGGCATTGGTGCAAACGCTTTTGCAAGAGGTGTATTTGGTAGAAAGCCCTGAAGTCTTGCCTACTGAACGTGCTCCGCAGGCAAGCTACATAGCCTTGAATGGGCAGGTGTTGAGGCGACAATATGCCGTTACTGGCGGTTCTGTGGGTGCTTTCGAAGGCAAGCGACTCGGCAGGGTGCAGAATTTGGAGCAGTTGGCAGGCGAGATTGCAGAGCTGAAGCAACGCCTCGAAGCGGAAAAAGGCGACTTGCAATTCAAAGAGGCAAACAAGCAAACGCTTGTCAAAAATCAGTCTTTCCGCGAAGCAATCAAAAATTTAGAGGCGAAATTGCAACAACTCCAAAGAGAGCAAGCCTCGTTGCAAGGCAAACGCGAACAGATTTTGCGCAACCTACAGCTTGCACAAGACCGACAAATAGAAGTGCAAGACCGCATAGCCGACCTACGCGATGCCCTCGAAGTGCTTCGACCTGAACTTGCTACAGCAGACAAGCAAGAGAAAAATATGCTCGAACAAGTGGAAAATTTGCGTGAGAGTTTGACTGAAGAAGTGGATAAACAACGCACTTTAGCCACCGAATTTAATTACAAAAATCTACGGTTGATTGAACAAAAAAATCAATTCAAATCTGCCCAACAAAATATCAGACATCAAGAGCAAACCTTAGACACTATCAAACAACGCTTAGACAGGCAAGAAGCGGAACTTCGCCAAATAGAAGGCGAGCTTGAACAAGGCTTGGATAGTGAAGCGGTTTTTGATGAACAAATAGCCAAATTGCAAAGCGAATTGCCCGACTGGGAGGCGACTGTGCAGACTGCCCAACAAAATTATTATACTACTCGCGGACACATAGGCGAGGTAGAGAAACTTTTGCGCGAACTACAACGCAAAAAGGAAACGCAAGACCAACTTTTGCAAACGCTTCGCCAAAAAATGCACGAAATAGACATCACGCTGGCGGGTGTGCGAGAGCGTTTGAGTGTGGAGTTCAATATCAGTGTGGCAGACCTGACACGTGAGAAGCGTCATTCGCTTTGGCGTTATGCGGGTTTTAATGCTCCGCCTATCGTAACGGCACAGCCGTTTGTGTTGTTCGAAACAGATTTGAAGTTTACGCAAATGGCAGTCTTGCCTACCCGCCTTGCCTACCTGACAGACGAAGAAGCAAAAGAACTTGCCATTATTCCCCCGCTCCCCACTGACGAAGTTTGGGGAGCATTGAACGCGAACCCCTACACCGACCTTTCGCTTGATGAACTGAAAAGCCAAACAGACGACTTGCGCCAAAAAATAGACAGGCTTGGCGCGGTCAATCAAATGGCTTTGCAAGAATATCAGGAGGCAATGGAGCGTTATCAATTCATTGATAATCAACGCAAAGACTTGGTAGAGTCTGAAACGAAATTGCGCCAAACCTTGCAAGAAATGGAAGATTTTGCGCGTACTGCCTTTATGACTGCCTTCGAAGAAATTCGAGAAAATTTTATAAAGGTGTTCCGCTCGCTCTTTACGGCAGAGGATACAGCAGACCTTGTGCTGACCGAACCCGACAACCCGCTTGAGTCCAAAATTGAAATCGTGGCACGCCCCAAAGGCAAGCGACCTTTGACTATAGACCAACTGTCGGGAGGCGAGAAAACCCTTACGGCTACGTCCCTGCTATTCGCGCTCTATTTGCGCAAACCCGCGCCTTTTTGTATTTTTGATGAAGTGGACGCACCCCTCGATGATGCCAATACGGAGAAATTCAACAACATCATTCGAGAGTTTTCGAAAGACTCGCAGTTTATCATAGTAACGCACAACAAGCGCACTATGACGAGTACGGATATTATGTATGGTGTTACTATGATTCAACAAGGCATATCAAGCGTTGTGCCTGTGGATTTGAGGGAGTTGGAGTAGGAAAGACTATTTTTTGCAAAAAAGAAAAATATAATATGAAAACATTTAAACAAGAAGCAGAGGAGTTTTGCCAAAAACACCCTATTCAACGTGAATTCGGAATTAAACCGTTGTTTTCCGTAGGTTTGCACCTACGGCTATTCATAGTAGAACCCCATTCGGGGTTCGCAAAGTGATGTTTAGTT
>RDXI01000268.1 GCA_004292795.1 Bacteroidota bacterium
ACTTTTCAATGTGGCTACAGGCGAGCAAACCATTTTGAACGGACACGTAGGCGAGATATTAGACATTGCCTATAGCCCCGATAACAAACATATAGCCATCATTAGCGAAGACGGGGCAATAAAGATTTGGAACGTAGCCACGCGCAACATTGTAAAAACGATGAAAGAAATGTGGTCAGATCCTAAGTTGTTGTGCTATACTACTGATGGGCGACAAATTGCAGTGGCGCACAAGGACAATTCTTTGAAGCGGTGGGATTGGACAACAGACAAGCAAAAAGGTGCTATACCTGCACAAGACTCGCCTATCACGGCACTTGCCTACGCGCCTTCGGGCAAATATTTGGCAGTGGGCTATGAAAATGGCGCGATGAAACTATGGAAAGACAAGCGTTATTTTTTTCAAGAAGATTGCGAACTGTATGTGCAGAAGGAACTCGAAAAATGGTATGAAAAAGATAAATTCGAGAAAACAGAGGAATTTCAGACTCGCCTGAAAACACATAAAATAGAGGACAAAGTGAAGGAATGGACACAAAATTACATCAATGAAACGGCTCAAAAATTGGTGGATTGGAAAAAAGCCACGTATGAATATGATGCAGACAGCGAAACCTACAAAATAGGCATAGACGAAGTAGCTCCTATTTTTGTGAAAGTGCCTGTAGCAGATGCCAAGTTGATAGACCACCGAATCCAAGATGCACGCTACGAAAATGTGCAGTTTGGTGTTACCGAAGCAGGTAAGGTAAGTATTTTGGCTTTGGACATGGAACTGCTCGTGCAACGCGAAGGCAAGCTCGAAGTAAAGAAATATACCTACAACAGCCAAGACAAAACTACCTTTGCTGTAAATGAATTGCATTTGAAATATCCGCCCTTGCCTACTATAGAGATACCAACCTTGCCTACCCCCAAAAACGAAACACCCGCCAAGCCTACAGAAAAAACGACTGCGAGCATAGAAGCGGACATAGACACGCAACTACCCACGACCAAAAACAAAAATCCAAACGCCATAGCGGTCATCATAGGCAATGCTCAATACGAAAAAGTGAAAGAAGTGAAATATGCTTTGCGTGATGCGCAAGTGATGAAGCGTTATGTGATAGAAGTATTGGGCTTCAAGGAGGAGAATATTTTGTATTATGAAAATGCGAAATACACCGATTTCAAAATCGTATTTGGCGAAGAAAACAACCCAAAAGGCAAGCTCTACAATATGATAAAACCCGATGAGAGTGATGTTTTTGTGTTTTATTCGGGACATGGCGCACCCAGCCTGAACAACAAGAAAGGTTACTTCGTGCCTGTAGATTGTGATGCACAATATTTGGAATTGGCGGCATATCCGATAGATGTTTTTTATGACAACTTGTCAAAAGTGCGTGCCAAAAGCCTCACGATTGCGGTGGACGCTTGTTTTTCGGGAGCGGATATTTTTCAAAATATCTCGCCTATAGTCATCAAACCTAAAGGCGTAGCTGGGGTAAAAGCAGGCGCGTTGTTCTCTTCCTCGACTGATGCACAAGTTTCGTGTTGGTACAATGAAAAGGGACATGGTATGTTCACGTACTTTTTTCTGAAAGCCATTCACAACAAAAATGCGGACAAAAACCAAGATAATAGCCTTACCTTGCGCGAGATACAAGCCTTCATAGCCGACCAATCGGAAGGTTTGCCGTATTATGCAAGGCGCGTGCATGGTATTGAGCAAACGCCTTCGCTACAGGGGCAAGCATTGGATAGGGTTTGGATAGAGTATTAAAAAAAAGTTATGGCTATTTTAGTAGCTTTTTCAAAGAAAAAATTGTAACTTTGTCCCAATTTTACAATACGCTATACCATGCCCTATCCTTCATTTTTTCTACGTATATTTTGTTGCCTTGCTTTGTGGGGTTTGCTCGCCCCTGCGCAAGTGTCAGCACAAGGACAAGCCGAACCGATTTACCTTTCTGGGGTAATGATTGATGGCAAAACTTCCGAGCCTATCCCTGCCGCACACGTTTATATTCCCAAAGCAGGACACGGCACCGCCGCCTCGGCTGATGGCTATTTTATCTTGCCTACTATGCCGGGAGATAGCCTTATCATTGATTGCATAGGTTACAAAAAACGCTACTACATTGTGCCACGCGACAAAGGCGAAAGCTATTCAGTAGTGATTGAAATGAACCAAGACCTCACTACGCTACCTATAGTAGAAGTTTTTGCCTACCCTACAGAGGAGATGTTCAAAGAGGCGTTTCTCGCCCTCGAATTGCCTGATGAGGACAAAATAGAGCGTATCCAAGAAACTGTAGAGCGCAATTATATGATGCGTATGGCGTTTGACGCGCCTATGGACGCAGGGGCAAATCACCGCTACCAAATGGACAGAGATTTTTACAGAGCAAGCACACGCGGTACAATTCCCACCCTCCAATTACTGAACCCCTTTGCATGGGCGCAGTTCATCAAATCAGTGAAACGCGGGGACTACAAACGTGGAAAATGGAAAGATAAAAAATAAGCATATACAGCAAAAGAGGTTACCCAAACGGTAGCCTCTTTTTTTTATTTTGAATGAGCAAACGCGCCTCGAATTTCCACTTCTGATTGTAATGGGCTGACATCTTTCAAGTCTTCTATGACTTTTTCAATGTCGTGAACAACATTTTTTACTCGGAAATAAAAAGGTTGCACACAAGCCCCAGCGGGGCGACATCTTTGTAGCACAACGGTTTAAGTCTTCCAAAGCCCCAGCGGGGCGACATCTTGATAGTGCATAGATGTCGCCCCGCTATAGATGTCGCCCCGCTGGGGCAAGCCTATTCAATCCATTGATTTACAATATTTTACATTTAAATCTAATTCCGAACTCACGTTACTACAGCTAAATATGATGGCACGCCTCAAAAAAAGCGAAAAACCTTGTA
Source organism: Bacteroidota bacterium (assembly GCA_004292795.1). GTDB lineage: Bacteria > Bacteroidota > Bacteroidia > Cytophagales > Microscillaceae > RDXI01. The sequence goes on from RDXI01000268.1 coordinate 2,919, forward strand.
ACAGAACAAGCGCGGGGCAGTAACCAACCACATACCCACCCCACGCAAAGAAGGAGTAGCACAGTCTTATGCCACCTTTATAGTTATTTTTATACGTAAAAGCATACTGTATTTCTATTGAAAGTTTTATAAGTTTTCGAAAACACAAAAAAAGTTTCGAAAACTTGTAATATCCTGAAAGAAAGGGAGTAACCTGATATATGTAATTTTTTTATCAACCCTTTCACTCTCTCTGTGATATGAACTTCCAACCCTTGTGCTACCAACCGAATGAAGCCTTCGAAGGGCGCAACAAAGCCTACGGCGCGTACATGATGCGCAAAATCTACCAAAAGCGCGTGATAACCTCTGTTTTTTTGGCTATCTTTAGCTTTACAATAGCTATGGGCGGACCTATGCTGTATTATCGTTTTGCGGACAATTTGGCGCGTACCGAAAACAACAAACCTAATATTCTTGTCAATGCTCCGCCTCCTGTAGAGGACAAAAAAGTAATTCCTCCGCCTCCCGTAACTCCTCCAGCAAAAAGACTTGAAAGACAAAGTTATTGGTTCTGAAAACAAAGAAGGCAAGCCTGATGAAGGCGAGGTCGCTCCTCCTGCTCCTGTGGAAACCCAGCCTGCAGTGATAGACGCGCCCAAAGAAGATGGCAACAAAATCTACACAGTCGTACAAAAAAATGCAGCGTTCAAAGGTGGTCAAGAAGCTATGCTAAAATTTATGCGCAGGAACTTCAAATATCCTCGCCAAGCGCAAAAAATGCACATCACAGGCAAGGTATATGTGCGTTTTGTGGTACGCAAAAATGGCGCGATAGAAGATGTTACTATCCTGAAAGGTATGGCAAACTGCAACGACTGCAACGAGGAAGCCCTACGCGTTGTGCGTATGATGCCCGCATGGACTCCTGCCGAGCAGAACGGAAATGCTGTGAATGTGTATTTCAGCTTGCCTATTGTTTTTCAATTAGAAGACTAAAAAAAATTGTGGTTCGTGTTTTCACGAACCACAAAAAATTATAGCTTTTGCGATAATTTTGGAGGAAGAAATCTATCTTTTTACGTTCAGGTAAGGATTGTAGCCGTTGAGATTTTTTTGGTAATATCCTGTGCCATCATAAGGGCGTTTTTCGGGGTGTTCTTGGCAGGTTTTGGAGCAAGCCCCTTCCATTTTCCAGCCACACTCTTCGCAGATAGGCACATGATTGTTACAATCAGCATTGGCGCAGTTTACCATACGGTCAGAGGTTGTGCCACACACATAGCAGGTCGAGATGATTTTGGGGTTTACCTTGTTCACATCAACGGCTATGCGTCCATCAAATACATAGCACTTGCCTTCAAAGTCCTCGCCTCCGCCTTCGATGGCATATTTGATAATGCCTCCTTCGAGCTGATACACGTCCTCGAAGCCTTGTTCGAGTAGGTAAGCACTCGCTTTTTCGCACTTGATTCCGCCTGTGCAATAGGTAATGATTTTTTTGCCTTTATAGGCTTCCAACTCGCCTACTTTTTCGGGAAACTCGCGGAAGTTTTCGATGTCTAAAGTTATGGCATTTTTGAACTTGCCTAAGTGATGCTCATAATTGGAACGCACATCAAGAATTACGACATCTTCGGCATCTTTCAACGCCTTGAACTCGTCTGCTTTCAGGTGCTTGCCTGTGCGCTTGGTCGGGTCTATTTCGTGCAAACCCACGTGGACAATTTCGGGCTTTGTTCTTACGTACAGTTTTTGGAAGGTGTGGCTGTCGTGGTATTCCACCTTGAAGTCCGTATGCGCAAAACGTGAGTCGGCTTTTACGGCTTGCATATAGGCTTCGCAGTCGACTCGCAAGCCTGACACAGTGCCATTTAGCCCTTCTTTGGCAATGATGATGCGCCCTAACAGATTGAGCGACAAACAAAAGTAGTGGTGCTGTTCCCTAAATTCTTCAGGGTTTTCTATATGCGTGTAGCAATAGTACAGCAAAATAGCGTATTTTTTTTCGTTTTCTTGCATGGGAGCGATAACGGTCTTTGATTCAGGCAAAGTGTTACAAGGCGCGAAAGGCTGTAAAGTGCAGGAAAGCCTTTCGCGGGTGCAAAGTTACAGCTTTTTTGCAAAAAATAAAGCTAACTAAATAGCTTGCCTACCAAATTTCAAAACGTGCAAGAGAAAACACCCTTTTTAACGCTTTTTTTTGCCTATTTTTGCACCTATATTCACAAAATTTGAATGCTATGTTTTTGATTGATACCCACGCCCATTTGTACGCAGACCAATTCAAGGCAGACCGCCACGACATGATTATGCGCAGTGTGGAGGCGAAAGTGGAACGTATATACTTGCCTAACATAGACCACACTTCGATAGAAGGAATGTTGGCATTAGAAGAAAAATATCCCGCTCATTGTTTTGCTACTATGGGTTTGCACCCTTGTTCGGTAGGCAAGGATTTTGAAAAGGAATTGTATCAAATAGAATCTTGGCTCGAAAAACGCACTTTCAAGGCGATAGGCGAGATGGGAACGGACTTGCATTGGGACAAAACCTATTTCGAACAGCAAAAAGAAGCCTTTCGAATACAAGCGGGTTGGGCAAAAAAATACGACTTGCCTCTTATTATTCACTGTCGAAAATCTACGTATGAAACTATCGCCCTGCTGAAAGAGCTACAAGATGGTACGCTTCGAGGCATTTTTCATTGTTTTGGTGGCTCGTGGGAAGAGGCACAAGAAATCATCAAATTAGGCTTTTTGATGGGCATTGGCGGAGTGGTAACGTACAAAAACGGCGGGCTGAAGGAAGTCTTGCCTAAGATTGATATGCAACACCTTGTACTCGAAACAGACGCGCCTTACCTTACTCCCGAACCGCACAGAGGCAAGCGCAACGAGTCGAGCTACATACCTATCATTGCCCAAAAAGTAGCCGAGTACAAAAATTTACCCCTCGAAGAAGTGATGCAAAAAACTACAGAAAATGCGTTGCGACTTTTTGAAAAAGCATAAAATGCGAAACGTAGGCGAGTCAGCTTGCCTACGCACAAACAACTAATACTAAAATAAATTTTAAAGTGCATATAACAAAAGGCTGTAGCGCACCCTTTCTAGGGTGCGGGGTAGCGATTGCAACGCAACACACCCTAGAAAGGGTTTTAGTATAATTTACCCCTCTAATCAACTATGAAAGACTCTTCGGTTGTGGTAGGCAAGACAGGCGAACAGCTCGCCTACGAACTCTTGGCAGGCAAGGGCTACAGCATTTTGCACCAAAATTTTCGCTATGGCAGGCGAGAAATAGACATCATAGCCCAACAAGACAACACAATCGTTTTCGTAGAAGTGCGCTTGCGCAAAAACAATCGTTTTGGCTTTCCTGAACAGACCGTAACCACAACCAAACAAAACAACATACGTGCCGTAGCAGAGCATTTTTTGCACACTTTGCAGTGGAAAGGCAACATTCGTTTTGACATCATAGCCATTACCAAAAACAAAACCGACCTCGAAATGGTGCATTTCGAAGATGCCTTTGCGTAGGCAAGAC
>RDXI01000064.1 GCA_004292795.1 Bacteroidota bacterium
AGATTTAAATATAAAATATTGTAAATCAATGGATCGAATATGTTTGCCCCAGCGGGGCTATATCTTTGTAGCCCCATAACAACCCACCTATAAGCCTCAGCGGGGCGACATCTATGCACTATCAAGATGTCGCCCCGCTGGGGCTTTGGAAGACTTAAACCGTTGTGCTACAAAGATGTCGCCCCGATGGGGCTTGTGTGCAACCTTTTTATTTCCGAACTCACGTTAAAAACGCCATTTTAATTCCGAACTCACCTTTTACCTTCGGCGCGTACAGGAATGTTTGTGTTACATAACCACATTTTATTTGAGTATTTTTTTCAGGCACTTTTAGCTTCACATAATATTGCCTCTGCAAGTTGCGTAGCTTACAGAGGCAAGGTATGTTTGTTATTTTTTCTGTGAGGAGAACTTCATTTCTACCCTTCGGTTTTTGGCACGACCTTCTGGCGTATTGTTTTCTGCTATGGGTTTGGTTTCGCCATGTCCGTCAGAACTGATGCGTTCAGGCGAGATGCCATGCCCTATTAGGTAGGCGCGTACTGCATCTGCACGGTCATGCGATAGTTTGAGGTTCGTTTTTTCGTCCCCTTCACTGTCCGTATGTGCTTCGAGGGATAAATAGCCTTTGGGGTGTTTTTTCATCAAATTCGCCACTTCATTGAGGGCAGGATACGAACTCGCCAACAAAATAGCCGAGCCACTGTTGAACTGCACATGGCTTGCTTTCTCCAAAATCGCCTCTTCCTCTTTGGTTATTTCGGGTTCGGGGCAACCTTGTAGGCGAGGCAAACCCGCTACATCAGGGCATTTGTCGTCCTTGTCTATTACTGTGTCGCCATCGCGGTCTGGGCAACCTTTGTATTCAGGCTTGCCTGCTTGGTCGGGGCAGTCGTCATTTTTGTCTATTACCGTATCGCCATCGCGGTCTGGGCAACCTCTGTATTCGGGCTTGCCTGCTTCATCAGGGCATTCATCATTTTTGTCGATAACCGTATCGCCATCGCGGTCTGGGCAACCTTTGTATTCGGGCTTGCCTGCTTGGTCGGGGCAGTCATCATTTTTGTCGATAACTGTGTCACCATCGCGGTCTGGACAACCTTTGTATTCAGGCTTGCCTGCTTCATCGGGGCAATCGTCATTTTTGTCGATAACCGTGTCGCCATCGCGGTCTGGGCAACCTCTGTATTCGGGCTTGCCTGCTTCTTTGGGGCAATCGTCTTCGTTGTCGCACACTGTGTCGTTGTCGGTATCTTTGCATTTGCGCGAGATGAGGTAGCGAAAGCCCGCTGTAATTTCAGTCGAGCCTGTGCGTTGCCACACTTGCGCATTTTGCGAAGCCGAAAAATCATAGCTCAAGGCAAAAATATAACGTGGGTGTTGCCACTCTGCCGAAGCCACCAATGCCTGATTGGTGTTGTACCACAAGCCCGTGCCTATGGTCGTGAGTTTTTCAGTGTTGATTTTGTAGCGAAACCACGAGCCTATATTGGCAAAGTTATTTTTGGCAAAATTCATAAAACGCACATTGGGCATCACTACCCAGCGCGAAGTTTCAGGCAAGATGCTATAGCCCGCTATGGCTGTAAGTTGCAAAGGCACACGCGCATCTTTGCTTGAGAAGTCGAGTTGAATTTGAGGGCTGTTCAGGTTCGCGCCTGTAAGTCCGAAATAGGCTTTTTGTTCGCCCTTCGAGTCTGTCATGTACCAATACGCGCCTAAGCCCACATTGAAATAGCCTACGCGGTCGCTATTGATGCTTTCGCCATTCGAGGCGGTAGGGTTGTAATTGCCGTTGATGTATTGCTCTATCGTGGCGGCACCGCTTGCGTCTATTTTGCGTTGGAAGTAGGCAAGGCTTGTGCCAAAGGCGAGGTTACTCTTGCCTACTTTCAGGTTGTGGGCAAATGCACCTATACCACCTGTCGTACTCATAAACCGCGTGGCACGGTCATTGACAAACGACACCCCTGCCCCACCCCAACGCTCTCCTGTGCGTTTCAGCAACGGATAAGAAGCCGAGAACATGGGCGTTTGCATATTCTCGCCATTAGGCAAGGGCTGATGCCTGTAGTGCAGGCGCAAGTGCATATAGTTGTCCGAACCCAACATAGCAGGGTTTGTCAAAAAGGGCGTGTAATAGTATTGCGAAAAACCCAAATCTTGCGCCCAAAGTGCAGGCGAGGCAAGCAGGCAAGAGGCAAATAAAATGAAGGTGGCGAAACGTTTTGTCATAATAAAATCCAAAAAAATCTTACAAAAGTAAAATTTTATTTGCAATTTCCGCTATAGGCAGTGCAATCGTTTGTGAGGGCGTTTGTTATGCCTCGCCTGCTTTTCCACGCTACAACATTGTGATAGCCCACCTTTCAATCCTAAATCTAGGTTGCGTCAGCCTGTTGTGCGTGGCAGGCAAGGTATTTTGTTTTTTTGATAAACAAGTATAGGTTTGTAGTAGTTTTATTTAGGCAAGTAAACAAACACGAAAATATGCAAGAAGAACTCGAACAAGATGCCCTCATGCTGAACGAAGCAGAGCGCAAGACGTTGTATCACATTCTCAAATTGTTTTTGGCGCATCAAGCCCAAAAAGATGGAGATGGCTACTACATACGCAAAAAAGACATTTATATCAATGACAAAGATTTTCTGAAAAAGCACGCCCACCAAAAAGGCTTCAAAGGCTTGAAGGAAAAAGGTGTATTGCAACATTACATATACTACAAAATAGTTATCAAAAAAGACTATATCGACCAAGTATATGTGCTTTTGGATACGCAAGATTGGGAGTTAGTGCTACAGTTGGCGGGTGTTTGGCTCGAAAGAGTGAAATAAACGCGAAAGTTTCGCGCTTGTGCAACAACATTTCGGCAAGCGCGTATATACCAAGTAGGCAAGAATAGCCGTTATAAGTCTATGAAAAACGCAAAATATATAGGTTGGGCATTGGTTGTCCTATTTTTTACAAGCCTTAGTACACAGGTGTTGGCGCAAGCCTCTTTCAAAGAGGTAGAAAAAATGCGCAAAGAAGAAGATAAACGCCGTGCAAAAATTGCCAAAGAAAAAGCAAAGAAGGCAAGCAACGCGCCTGAAACGAACAAAAACGAAAATAACCAATGGGAAAATAAGGGCAAAGGCAAAACGAAAAACAGCGCAAAAGGCAAAAAAAACAAGAAGAATGTGCCTAAAGCCGCCCAAAACCTTTCGCGCCAACGCCAACAAGTAGGCGCAAATACCCAAAAGTACCGCAACGGCAACAAGGGCGTTACCAAAGCCGCCAAAGCCCAAGCCAAAACGCGCAAGCGCGTAAAAGGCGATATTGAAGTGTGGTAAAAATCATTTGATACAAAAAAGACTTTCTAAACCGCGTGTTCAGAAAGTCTTTTTTTGTTTATTTATACATACCCGAGTAATTTTAGCATCGTTTCGGGGTCTTGCTCATTGGCAAACAAAGTAGTAACAATTTTGTCGTCCTCATCTCGGTCTATAATCACGTGCTTAGGCGCGGGAATCAAGCAATGTTGTATGCCTCCATAACCGCCCAAAGACTCTTGATACGCTCCCGTATGGAAAAAACCAATGTATTGCGGTTCGTTCCCTTCCACGATAGGCAAGAAAACCTCTGCTATGTGCGCTTCCGAATTGTAATAATCCATCGAGTCGCAGGTAAGACCGCCCAACTGTACCTTATGGAAAGAGTCGTCCCAATTATTGATAGCCAACATGATGTACTTTTGGTTCATACCCCACACATCAGGCAGTTGGGTAATGAATGAGCCATCAATCATATACCAAAGTTCCTTGTCGTTTTGGAGTTTTTGGTCAATGATAGAATAAATCACGGCTCCCGACTCGCCTACTGTATAGCTCCCGAACTCTGTTACGATATTCGGCACAGGCACGTTGTTCTTGTTGCAAATCCATTGGATATTTTCCACAATTTGCTCCGCCATGTATTGGTAGTCGAACTCGTAGGCAAGCGAAGTTTGGATAGGGAAACCGCCCCCTATATCTATAGTATCCAATTCAGGGCAAATTTTCCTCAACTCACAATACTTATACATAAAACGGCTCAATTCGCTCCAATAATACGCGCTATCTTTGATGCCCGTATTGATGAAGAAGTGCAACATTTTGAGCTTGAATTGTGGGTGATTTTGGATTTTTTCCTTATACAAGGCGTTGATGTCGCTGTATCGAATACCCAAACGCGAGGTATAAAACGCAAAGTTGGGTTCTTCGTCAGAGGCTATTCGAATAGCCAAGTTGATAGTTTCCACATCTAAGCCTTCATACGCCTCTATTTCTTTGAGGTTGTCCAAGACAGGCATACAGTTGAAGCCGTCTTGCAATAGGTCGCGGATATATTGCAGGTAAGCGGGGCGTTTGAAGCCGTTGCAAATGATGTAACGGTCTTTGTCAAACTTGCCTGCTTCGTGCAGTTTGCGAATGATAGGAATATCAAAGGCAGACGAGGTTTCGAGATGTGTGTCATGTTTCAGCACTTCCTCTATCACAAAACGGAAGTGTGAGGACTTGGTGCAGTAGCAATACACATAATCGCCCTTGTATTTGAGTTTTTTGATGGCTTTTCCGAAAATCTCCCTTGCATAACTGATATGCTCCCCTATCTTGGGTAGGTACGTGATTTTGAGCGGAGTTCCATATTCGCGGATAATGTCCATCAGATGAACACCATTGAATTGTAGCGCGTTTTTAGCGACTTTAAACTCCTTGGTAGGAAAGTCAAAAGTTTGTTCGATGAGGTCAAAATAGCTTCTCATGGCAACTTATGAGCAAAGGGGGGAGAAAGTGAAGTGCAAAGTAAAGAAAAGTTTTTCGAAATATTGTACCATTTGAAAAAAAACTCCTATATTTGCACCCTACATTTCAATCCTGTATTTATTCCCTTTTTTAACCCCATGATAGTAATTCATCTCAAAGAGAACGAAACACTTGACAAAGCTCTCAAACGCTTTAAGAAAAAATTTGAGAAAACAGGCGTGCTAAAAGAACTTCGCCGCCGTACTTATTTTGAGAAAAAGTCGGTAGAGTTGCGCAATGAAAAACAACGCGCTTCTTATATCCAAAAACTTCGTGATGATGGCACTATCCTATAGTGTCTTCGTTTGAGTAGCACACCCGCAACGCGAGTTGTGGGTTTTTTTATGACTGAAAGTGATTTCAAACAAACAGACACACACCAAAGTCGGCGTGTGTCTGTTATATTTTGTCGCATTACCCTACTAATTCCTGAAAAAGTGGTTCTTGCCTGATGGCTTCCAAATAAGGCTCTGTTTTAGCGCGTTCCTTGCAAGAGCGCGATTCTTGCACAGCCTTCGCCAAACTTTCTAAGGCAAAAGGTATGTCATTTTGCAAAACACCTGCACACGCCAAGCCTAAGTAGCCATCATACACGAAATTTTCTGTTTCGCGTTGTGCCACTTCATAGAACATACATTCGGCTTGGGGATATTGTTTTTTCTTCAGGTGCAGATAGCCCATTGCTAACCGCGCTTCTTGCGAATAGATATAACCAGTGTCCAATGCTTTTTTATACCATTTGAACGCATTTTTATCGTCACCTCGCTCCTCATAGACTTGCGCCCTTGCAAACAAAGACTCTTCTTCGTTGAATCGGCTTTTCAATAATTTTTCATAAAAAGTGTCGCTTTCGTTTGTTTTGCCCAATGCCGCACAAACTATCCCCATTCTGCGCAATATTCCGCCCTTTTCGCCATCTTCTTCTAAGGCTTTCTTGCCTGCTTGGTAGGCTTTCGAAAAATCTTTGTCTGCTATGTAGGCATCTATAAGAGAGGCGTGGTTTAGCATATCTGTAGTATCATAGGCTATAGCCTCCTTAGCAGTTTTTATAGCATTTTTTGTCTTGTTGATTTTTAGGTAACTTTTACACAAATCCCTATATGATTCGCTGTACGCGCTACTTTTTGCGATTTTTTCATGTAAATCTGCTGCTTTTTCGTATTCCATTTCCTCATACCAAGCATCTGCTATCATTTTGCCATAATAGTTGTCATCAGTAGTGTGATGTGCATAACGCTCCGCATACTTTGTTACAGTCTTATACTTTTTGTAGTTGCTTAGGTTGCTTATCAGGCTGGTAAAGGTGTCGAAGTGGTCGGGCAAAACCGTAAGTACCTCGTTGCAGATTTTTTCTATTTCGTCTATTCGGTTGGTGTTCATATTTTGGGATAGATAATACGCCCACATTTTAGGGGCTTTTGCCTTCAGGGTAGGCAAGAAATCCGCCTTTTTCTCTAAGGGCGTATAATACACATTGAAATAATCGAGCTTCGATAAGGTGTAAAAACTTTCGGGCAACTCGCTTATTTTGGTGTTATACAAACTTAGGTAGGTAAGTTCTTGTAGCTCGCCTATGTCTTCAGGCAAGCGTTCTAAGCTCAAATCTTGCAAGTCTAATTGCGTGCTGTATGTTATCATAGCTCGCATGACCTTGAGTTTATTTGTGTCGGGGTGTTGCAAAAAATAATCTTTTACTCGAATGGTCATATTCGAGCTGTTCTCAAACGCATACGGCAAGATATGGTCTGTCAAGTCGTCCCAACCAAAGCCTTCGAACTGCACAAGTTTATCAAAATAGCGCATAGCGAATATAGGCAGGTTCTCGCCATACTCGAAGGAAAGTTTGATGTAGTCAAATGCTTGTTCGGGCAGGTTATTCTTAAAAAGTTGTAGCACCTCTTTCTTGAGGGTTGTATCTTCGATGGCGCGTCTCCAAAGATGCACTGCCGTTTCAGGAACAAAACCGCCACCTTTCATCAGTTGTATGGCTAACGTGGTGTTATGCTCTTCTTGCGACTTCACAAGGTTGATAACATTTTCGCGCATGGCTTGCGCTTCGGGGGTGTTTTCGGATAGATACATACACGTATAAATTTGGGCAAATATACAAGTTGTTTTGTTTTTACCAAATTTTGTGCCTACTTCTTTTGCCTTGCCTACAAGGGCAAAAAGGACTTGGTTTATAACACAAAACAGATAACTTTTTCGAATGAAAAAGCTATCTTTGCACCAAGTCAAATGTTTTTAACTATGTTATCCAAAAAAATTGTACTTTTCAGCTTGTTACTGTGTGAAATCGTGGCTTTCACTGCTTGCACATCAGGCAAACGCGCCTTTGAAAATGGAGATTATGGTCGCGCTATTTATTTAGCTGTAGATAGACTCAGGCGAACTCCTGAACATAGCAAATCGCGCCATACCTTAGACAAAGCCTATCAGCTCTACATCAAAAAAAACGAAAGTGATGTAAAAAACATAGAGGCGAGTGTCCATCCTTTTAAGTGGGACGACATTGTGAATATTTACCAACATACACACGCTGTTTATGACCAAATCCGCGCCTGCCCTGCCGCGCTGGAGGTAGTGCCACAGCCTGTTCGCTATGATGAACGCCTACAAACTGCCCGCCGAAACGCGGCAGAAGCGCATTATGAAGCAGGCATAACCGACCTATCGCTGAACAAGCGCGAAAAGGCGCGTTCTGCTTATTTCCAATTCCAAAAAGCGCAAGAATTTTTCCCCAATATCAAGTCCGATATTTTGGCGCGTATGACCGAAGCCAAACAAAAAGCTACCCTCCGCGTCGCAGTATTCTATTCGCCTATTGCTATCAATTTCAATTTGCAAAAATACTCATTGGTTGATGCTATCACACGCAACGAAATAGACCGTTATACACAAGACTTGGACAAACGCGAGTTCATTGATGCAGAGATGATACCCGAACCTACGCCCCAACAAGAAGTAGAGGATTTGGTAAGACTCGCCTACACGCAATTCAACCCCGAACAACCACAATACAAAGAAACGGTAGAACAACGCCTCGACAGTGTGCGCATAGAACGCACAAGCAACGGACAAACCTTTGTAAGCTATGAGAAAGTGTGGGCAGAAATAGCCATTCGAGAGAAATCAGTGCGCACTACAGGAATGTTCGAGGTCTTAATCAATGATGCTGAAACTGCCCAAATTCTATTCAATCAAAGCGTTTCAGACGAATATATCTGGACGCACAGGTGGGCAACCCTGCGCAATGGCGACCAACGCGCCCTCACCGAAGAACAGCGCAAACTCTTGCAACAATCGGAGCAGTTAGTCCCCTCCTATCAAATGCTTTTTGATGAATTGCAACGCAAGATAGCAGGCAAGACCAAAGAAAAAATTTCGGAATATTACAAAGGATACTAATACTGAAATAAAAATTAACGTGCCTAAAAAAATTTACCACAAAGACACAAGAACACAAAAGAAAAAGTAAACTTCGTGACCTTGTGTCCTTGTGGTTTAATTTTATTTCATTATAAGTTTTCAATCGCTTTTTATGATGCGTCTTGCCTATTTTGGCTTGTTCTTTTGGGCTTCGTTGGGCATTGCCCAAGCCCAAGAGCCTATTTTTTGGGTGTTGTATGGTCAGTATCAGGTAGGCAAGACTTTCCTCCCTTCGGACACCATCAAGTCCAAAGACGACATAACGCCCATTATCTTGATAGCCAAAACAAACGGCTTTGTGATACTGCGCGAAAAAGGCGTGTGGCAGGCAAGCACACTATTGTCTATGCTACAAAAAAGTGCTAAAAATCAACCTTTTCCCGAACTGTATGTAGGCAAGATAAACCCTGCGCGTGATAAATTGTTAGGGTTTGGCTCCGTAGAAAGATGTATGCCTCCACCGATTACAGCTTGCCTACCCATACGCGGCTATGTAACAGGCGCACAAGATATTACTATCAAATGGTTGCAAAACACCAAACAAAACGAGGCTTACAGTGTTCGCTTGATGAATTCGTTTGATGACGTGCTACAAGAAACCTTTACCAAAGATACTACAGCTACTATTTTTGCTAAACAATTTGAAACTGACGAGGATTTTTTTAAATTAGAGATATGCCAATGCAAAAGCCCCATTAGTGGCGGTGGGCATTGTTCCTATCCTTTGGTGTGGGCATTCTTCCTTTTGGAAAGACCTGAACAAGAAGCTCTCAAGAAAGAATACGAAACCCTGAAAAATTCGCTCCAAACGTTCTCGCCTGCCTTACAGCATTTGCATCTTGCCTGCTGGCTTATGAAAAAAGAGTGCTACATAGAAGCCTCGCTTGCCTGCCAAGAGGCACAAAAATTGATACCATATTCTAAAGTACCTTATTTTTTATTGGGCGAATGGCTTGCACATCATTCTTATCATTATTATGCACTTGGAGTATATCCTAATTGGCGTTTTATGTTGTAACCATTGTCTAACCTAACCAAAGTATGCAAGCTCGTTTTGTATTGTTGTGCCTCTTGTCCGCCTATTCGTTGGTGGGTTTGGTGTATTTGAAATGGAATATTTTTTATTTCGTGTATTTGTATTGGTGTGAGAATGTTATTCACATCTTCTTCAATCTGCTCAAAGTCAATAGTACCGAACACTTAGCCAATGCAAACAAGGGCGAGGCTATGGGTGCATTGGGAGGCAGTTTGTTTGCTAATTTTGTCTATTTTGTGTTTATCGTGGTGGGTGTAGGCATTATGTATCCCGCTTTTGTGATGGACAGGGAAGCAGGCAAGGACGCTATTTTTCAGATGATAGGGATTTTATTTTTCATAAATACGCCTTTCAACCTCGCGCTTGTATCCTGCCTTGCCTACAAAACAGGCGAGTATGTGCGTGATTTTTGGATACGCCCTCGATACAACGAACAAAACCGCTTGCCTGCCTTCGCTACTTTCAGCAAACAAGATATGGTCTTGCACCTTACTATTTTGTTGGGTTTGGGCTTGGGTTTTGCCCTCGAACACCCCGACTTGGGAGGCAAGCTGGGTTTGGATAAAAGCGGGTGGAGCGCGTATAGTGTGGGTATTGTGATGATATTGGTACGCTTAGGCTTTGAATGGTATGAATTGGCAGGCAAGCCCAATCGTCAGAATTGAATGGTAACCGTGATTTTTGCCAACAAAAAAAAGAGAATCGTAAGCCCACTCAAGACTACGGCTATTTTCCATCGCTTGTTCCAAAGGTGCAGATGCGCCACTTGCTTTTCGAGGCGTTGCATTTCGGGCTTGTGCTTGGTATGAAAAGACTCGAGGTCGTTCATACGTTGCGAAAGTTCCTTGTTCTTTTGGCGCAGGTTCTTGTTTTCGGTACTTGCGCGTTTGAAGTTGGTTTGAATTTTTTTGATTTCAGTCGGTTCGAGTTCTTGCATTTTGAGCAAGTCGTTCACTTCCGAGATAGAGAAGTAGCGTTCCATACCGCACACCTCGCAAGTGGAGGCGTTGTAGTCATTGCTTGCTTCACAGTTGATACAAGTCCAAGCCATTTTCTTTCGATGCGTTGTTTTTGATGCAAATTTCGCCTTTTTTTGCGATTTTTCGAAAAAAGTGGTGAAAAAATTTGCATAATTCTTTCTAATGCTTTAACTTCGCTTCGTGATACCTTCCAAAGAAATAAAGGCAGTTCAGCCTAATAGCAAGACCGAAATGCCCGAAACAAAAATGACACCAAAATTAATAGCACTTTCCTTATGTGTTATCAAGAACAATGCCAAAAGCTCGCGCTCTTGGCATTTCCTTTTTGAGCGTGGTCTATTGTGCGTTTTTAACAAAGTGGAATGATTTATGTAATGAAACTAAAAATAAAAATGTTGTTTTTATGAACAAAAGCCTCCTTATCATTGATGATGATTTTACCAATAATTTGATTTGTGAAAACACTGTAAAAAAGTTCCAATATTTTGAGCATATCAAATCTGTGCTTACCATTCAGGAGGGTATTGACTACCTCTTCCAAAACGAGCATACAACGCTTTTCCCTGATGTGATATTGCTAGATTTGCGCTTTCCTGAAGGGGAAAAAACGGGTTGGGACTTTTTGGGTAATTTTCCTGCTATGAGCGACTTTGTGCAGAGAGCGTCCTTGTATGTGCTTACCTCTTCTATAGCGCGGCGGGACATCATGCTCACACAAACCTATCCCTTCATCAAAGGTTTTATGAGTAAACCGTTGAACGAAGAAAAAATAAAGAAAATTATGAGCGGATTTTTTGCATAATTGGTTCGCTCTTATTGTTACATCATTATATCTTTTACATGACATCTTACAGTTTATATGAGGCAGAAGACTTGCAGACGTGGTGCAGTGCTTTTTGTATGTGGCTCAAAATAGCCCCACAAACATGGGAAACATGGGTTTTTAGCAAATACGACTCATCTGTTTTTTTGGAGCATCAAACCTCACCCAACCCTGACCTCTTGCCTACGGCTAAACTGATGTGGCGCAAACTGCCTGCAGATTTTCAGGTAAGTTTTGGTAGGCAAGAACCAACTATAGAAAACCTATCCAATGAATTGGCGGCTTGCCTACATGGGGCGGGTGGCAGGCAAGAAGCGATATGCGTTCCTATTTGGCATCAAAAACAACCGTTGGGCGTGGTGTGGTTCTTAGGCGAGTCTTCTTTCTTGCGCGAAGCATTGGCTGTCTTGTTGCAAGAAAAGCGCGTCATTACCCAAACTTTAGCGCGGTTGTTGTGTGCCAAAAACCAAGAAAGAACCATTTACACCTTACAAAAGCATAACGAAGCCCTCGAAACATCACAACAATCTATCCACGAAAACGCTGTAGGTTTCTTGAAAATCCACAAACAACTTACGGATAGCTTGGCGTATGCCAAAAAAATTCAACAGGCTATCTTGCCTACTGACAACCTGCTTCGGCAAAATTTTGAAGATTTTTTTATACTCTTTCAGCCCAAAGACATTGTGTCGGGTGATTTTTATTGGTTCAGCCAGTTGGATTATACCTTTTTGGCAGTCGTAGATTGCACAGGGCATGGCGTGCCGGGTGCATTTATGAGTATGATAGGCAATACTTTACTCAATGAAATCGTGAATGTGAAACGCCAAAACAGCCCTGCCCATATCTTGGGCTTGTTGAATGTGGGCATTCGCAACGCGCTCAATCAAGAGGAAAGTCGCAATGTGGACGGCATGGACATGGGGCTTTGTCGTTTGGAGCGAGATGAGGACTTTCAGCTAAAGCTTACCTTCGCAGGGGCGAAAAACAAACTGTATTTGTACCAAAAATCAAGCAATCAAATCAAGACCTTGAAAGGCAATCGAGCAAGTTTGGGAGGCAACAATTATGAAGATACTTATTTTGATGAAACGACTACCCTGCTCGAACCTGATGACGTTTTTTACTTAATGAGTGATGGCTTCGCGGATATATGCAATGAACGAAGAGTAGCGTTTGGTTCTGCTCGCACTGTAGAGTTCTTGTTGCAAAATGCTTGCCTGCCCCTTGACACACAAAAAACAAACCTGCAAGAGCTACTCACGCATTATCAAAATGGCACGCCACAACGCGATGACATTACCGTTATAGGCATCAAACCTTAAAAACAAGTTTTTTGTAATACACACATTATCAAGCACTTGTATTTTTTTGCTACATATTCCTTCGCGCAAATGTGCATTTGCACACGCTTTGTACTTTTTTTGTCTATTTTTGGGCTATCATTTCAGGGCTGTATGTTGTTCGTATAGCCTACCGCTTTGCTTATGCGTATAGTTTTACTTTGTGTGTGTTGTATGTTGATGGGGATATCCACTTTGTTGGCACAGAACAAAGAATTGGATAGCCTTCGAAAACTTTTGCCCCTTAGACGTGATACTGCCAAGATAAATTTGTTGATAGACATAGGTTGGAAGGCAAGGAATGTGAACCCTATCTTGTCCATCGAACACACGCGCCAAGCCGTAAAAATGGCGCGTGAACTCAAGCGCGAAGACCTCGAAGGGCGTGCTTTGAACTACATGGGCGTGGGCTACCGCAACATAGGCAATTACAAACAAGCCTTAGAGTGCTTTTTCACAGGCTCGAAGCTATCTGAAAAAACTAAAGATTTCGAATCTGTAGGCTATAACCTGCAAAGTATTGGCGATATTTACAACCGCAGGGGCAGATACGAAGATGCTATTCCGTACATATTGGACGGCTTAAAAGTTTTCAAACGCATCAATAACCTCTCAGGCGTTGGCTATTGCTACTATACTTTGGGGCAAATTTATCATAACCAAGCCAAATACCAACAAGCCATCGAGAGCTTTCGGCAGGCAAGCGAAATTCGACAAAAGCTCAACGATAAAGATGGCTTGGCTACTGTCAAAAACAGGCTCGGTATGGCGTACCGCGAACTGAAAGACTATGACAATGCCTTGCAATACCACGAAGAAGCCCTGAAAGTCTATGAAGGATTGGGAAGCAAACGCAATATCGTATGGGCAAATCTTTGTATCGCACAAGTGTATAAAGCCACCAAACGCTATCCAGAGGCTATCAAACTGATTGAACAAAACATACCCCTTGCCCAAAAGATACAAGCCAAAGACCATTTGAAAGAAATGTATGCCGAGCTTTCGGCTTGCTACGAGGGTTTGATGGATTATCCACAGGCGCACAAAAACGCGAAATTATTTATTGTCTATAAGGATAGCGCACTCGCTGTTAGTACCTTGCAAGAAATAGAGTATTTGCAAGTGGCGTATGACAAAGAAAAAAAGGATAGGGAGTTCGAAGAACTGAAAAATAAACAGCGCACCGAGCATTTTTTCTTCTATGCGGTATTGGGTGGTTTTTTGTTGATTATTTTGTTTGTGTTGTTGTTTGTGTGGTTTCTCATCAGGGGCAACCGCAAACATAAGCGCAATAACAAACTATTGGCTGAAAAAAATGCAGAAATCTTGGCGCAACGTGATGCAGTGGAGGCAGGCAAGCGCGAAATAGAGCTGAAAAATGAGTACATCAGTTCGAGTATCATGTACGCCAAAACAATACAAGATGCAGTCTTGCCTGCACGTGACTTGATGCGAAACATTTTCCCTGAACATTTTATCATCAATTTTCCGAAAGATGTGGTGTCAGGCGACTTTTATTGGTTGCGTGTTTTTGGTGATGGCTACATCTTGGTAGGCGCGGACTGTACGGGGCATGGCGTGGCAGGGGCATTTATGACCTTGATAGGTGGCACTTTGTTAGATAAAATCACCGAAGCCGAGAAAGTGCATAGCCCACAAGAAATTTTGAACCGCTTGCACGTAGAAATTTCCAAACTTTTGCAACAAGACCAAACAGGCAATACCAATGGCATGGACGCAGTGGTGCTGTATGTAGTACCACGAGCAAATGAGGTAGAAATAACTTTTTGTGGCGCGAAAAATTCACTGTATTATACAGTAGGCAAGGACGTAGAAATCCAAAAATTGGCAGGTACGCGCAAAGGCATTGGAGGCATACAAAACGAAAACATACACTTCGCCAATCAAACTATCACATTGCCCAAAGATAGTATGCTGTACTTTGGCTCTGATGGCTTGATAGACCAAAACGACCACAAGCGCAAAAGACTTGGCGAAACTCGCCTACGAAACTTGCTACAAGAAATGGCAACCTTGCCTATGGCACAGCAACAGCAACACCTCATTCAATATCTGCTGGAATTTATGGAAAATACTATCCAACGTGATGATATTCTTTGGATAGGAATTAGAGTTTAACGCGGCACAAATTTTATGTAAATTTCCTTACTTTTGCGCATCACTCCCTTGCCTGCCGTATGTCTATTGATGAAATCCAAGCATTGCATTACTTTGAACTTATCCAAAATTTAAGTAATTGATAAGTTGTGTATTTTATTTTGTCAATAAAGCCTATTTTGTGCAATCTGTGCGTATAATGCTTTGATGGATATTTTCAAGATATTCAAAAAAGCATTTGGAGTATATAGAAGTCTATATGTATAGGAGTAAAATCAAGTAATACCAAAATAAATTTTAAAGTGTGTATAACAAAAGGCTGTAGCGCACCCTTTCTAGAGTGCGGGGTGTAGATTGCTATGAACATACCCTAGAAAGAGTGTGCTACAAAGGCGCAAGTTAAGAATTATTTTAGTA
>RDXI01000269.1:0-2758 GCA_004292795.1 Bacteroidota bacterium
AGCACACCCGCAATTTGTACTTTTTCCACATCTCCACGATTGATATTTGCCAAACCGCCTACTTCTACTTGACTCACGCCTGCATTGTAGCCCACCAACACATTGAACGAAACCTTGTTGCGCACAAGCCCGCTCAAGACGTGGTTCGTACCCACCATAGGCAAGAGCGAAAATTGCGCCTTGCGCAAAAATTTCTCTAATAAGTTCTCGCTGTGCGCCACTTGTGCGTTTGGAATGAGCAAATGAAAAACCCGCAAGCTATCCCGCGTAGGCAAGGACGAAGACGCGCCTTGGAAATCTTGCGAAGGAATAGGCTCTATTTGGGGCATTGCCTCCAGATACACATTCAAAAAAGGCGTGTTTTGGGCAGGCAAGTCTATAGTTTGCGGAACATAGCGCACTTTGGCAAACGACAAGGCTATCGTGGGTTGTTCGGTTTCTATCAACAACTGAAAATAGCCGTATTCGTTGGTAAGCGTAGCCGAAAGACTGCTTTTTTCATACACACTTGCGCGGGGGATTTTCTGTTGCGTCTTGCTGTCTATCACGTAGCCACTTATCAGCACCTTCAAAGCGCGACTTTCGGCTTGTTGGGATTGGATAGGCAAGTTCGTTTTTTGCAAAATGATGTAATTGCCTTTCGTTTTGAGTTTTACTGCATTGCCAAAAGCATGATGCAAAGCCTCGCGCACCGAAACGCCCTGAAGCGCGAGAGTCAAGGGCGCGACTCCAGCAAAGATTTGCGGATTATACGAAAATTGGCAACTTGCCTGCTTGCTAAGACTTTGCAAAAACTGTTCTGGCGTTTGGTTCTGCACCCGAAGCGTTATCACGCGCTCTGTAGGCAAGGACGTTTGCGCAAAAACTGTAGCACAGCAAAAAATACAAAAAAAATGCAGGCAAGTAAAAGTGTAAAATTTTGCCATAAAAAAAGGTTGTTGTATGTGTTGGTTCAACAAAAGGCAGAAATATTACACAGCAGGCAAGGCATCATTTCACTCGTTTGTAAATGCTCTTAACCAAAGGCTTCGTGATAGTCAGCGTATTTTTATCTGCGCTGAACTCGCCTGCCCATTCATCGCCATACATTGTTTGCGCCTTGAATGTCCCTTTTTCAGTGTCGTATTCCGTTACTGCCACGCCCACGCGAACATCATCGCCCTTCTTGCCTTCCACCACAAAAAACGTATGTTGGTTTTGCTCCACTTCTATCTCGTGCTGTTCCTCTTCCGAAAAAAACAAGCCCGACAAAGGAAAATATTTTGCTTGAATAGAAGTATATAAAGCCGTTTGAGTGTCTAATTGGTAATATTTATACTCCACAAAGTCAGGAGTGGGAATGATAACCCTTTTGTCTTTTGAGAGGTCTGAAAGGTCGTAAGAATAGCTACGGTCTATGTTGCAGACCGAAAAATCTTGCCTAATTTCGGTAGTAGTCAGACGCACACTCATGAACGTGAAATAGGAAAGCACATTGATAGCCGACACAAGCTCGCCTGAAGGCGTATAATGCAAGAGCAACACACAAATTTCCAAAGCATCATATTTTGTATTGCTTTTGTCGTTGTAATACACCAAAAAACTTGAAAAATGGGGCATCATATCTACTTTTTGCAAGAAATAATAGGCTCTTTTGGTTTCTTTTTTCTTGATAGGTATGCGCACATTGCCCAAGTTATTTGCTATCAACAATCTTTCATCAGGGGCAATGTTGGGGATAGGCTCGCCTTTGGAGGTATAAATTTTTTCGTGTATAAAAGTATTTGCCCATTGTGCAGGGATAGGCTTCAGGGTAGGCAAGTTGTTTTCGCACATAGCCAAATAGGTACTATCAAAAACCCATTTTTCGGGCTTTTCGGCAGAGGTAGGAAAGGAATTTTTGAACAATTCAAAATCTTGCGCCCAAGCAGGGCAGGCAAGCAAAAGAAGCAAATAAACAAGGTTCTGTTTCATATTGTCAGATTACTTACAACGCCACAAAGCATTACAAACGTATGTCTTGCCTGCCTCGAAAAACGGAAATATACAATAATGCAAACCCGTATAGCGTTATGCACTTAGCTTGCCTAAAAAACACCACAGAGGTACGAAGTTACACAGAGTTACACAAAGAACTTCGTGTTTCTTTGTGATTCTTTCTACCTTCGTGTTAAGTTTTTGGCGCACCTTACATTTTATTTTGGTATTATTCCTCTCTAACTGTATGAAAAAAACGCTTTTCACCGCCTTGATGTTGTTTTGTGTGACACAAACAAGCATAGCGCAAAACTACCCTTTCCCCCAAGATGCCAAAATATTCTCCAAAGTAGAATATGACTTTGATAAAGATGGCATAAAAGACATATTCGCACTCGTAGGCAAGGAAAATGAGGATACAGATATTCGATTATGGCTTTTTTTGAGCAGTAATTACAAAAAAACGAAAAAGGCGCAAATCTATGAGGCTGATTTGAGAAGCACAAGTACCCTCAAGATGCAAGGCGAAACGTTGATAGCGCATCTCGATGTGGTTGTGGCGAGTTGCTATGAACAAAATCTTGAGTTTTTGTATGACAAAAAACTGAAAGATATGAAACTCTTGAAGTATTCATCTTCAAGTTGTGGCGATGATGGCAGTTCTACGATAGTTGATTTTGCAAAGAAAAGCTATAGCTTGTCAGGCACAGAACGCGCCACAAATGCCACCACAGGCGAAGATGAATTGAAAGACTACAACATAAAAGGTACAAGCGACCAACTGCCCGTTATCACTTTCCAA
>RDXI01000269.1:2784-4164 GCA_004292795.1 Bacteroidota bacterium
TGATGTTATGTACAAAATACTTGCCGATAGGATAAACAAAAAATAACCAAACCTTGTCCGCCTGCCTATCATCAATGCGCTACTTCCGCCAATCTATCCAAAAAAACGGCAGTAGCCATAGCCACATTCAGCGACTCCGCCCCGCCAAAGCGCGGAATAGTCAAAGGGAGCGTGAGGCACGCTTGTACGGCAGGCGAGATGCCATGTCCTTCATTGCCCAAGACCAAAATACCTCCCGTAGGCAAGGACGTTTTATGCAAATTCTCGCCTTCCATGAGCGCGCCCAAAGTAGGCAAGGACGCATATTGCGCGAGGTAGGCAGGCAAGTCGGTATAATACGTACTAACGCGCAAAAAAGAACCCATACTTGCCACAATCGTCTTCGGATTATAGACCTCCACGCAGTCAGGCGAGCAAACCACTTGCGGGAAGCCATACCAATCTGCCAAACGCAAAATAGTTCCCAAATTGCCAGGGTCTTGTATATTGTCTAAGGCTATAGTATAGTTTTCGGGCTTGGCTACTATAGGCTCATTCGCGGGCATACTCACCACAGCAACGCCTGCTTTTTGGTATTCCAGCGTGCTAAGTTGGTGCAGTTCGTCAGCCGTAAGTAGTTCATATTCAACAGAATATGTTTTGATAAGGTGTGCATATTTTTCTACAAAAAAGGGCGTAAGTCCCCAAAATACCACGCGCCACTGCCTCGCCTGCATGAGTTCTGCCAAAGGCTTCTCGCCTTCCACCAAAAAAAGCTGTTCTTCTTGCCTGTTTTTTTTCTGTTGCAATGACTTCAAATATTTCAAACGGTTTTTGGAGAGCATGGAGTGAATGAGTGAGGGAGTGAATAAGTTTTTTTAGCTTCAAAAATACATTTTTTTTCTGAAATACAAAAGAAAAGCTATATTTGCATCTGTAGCTAGTCTTAGCCTTTGCTTCAGACTCATAGTACAAAATGTAGTCAAAAAGCCTACCAAGCTTTTGGCTTATTATTTTGTTTTAGCCTTAGTTTTTCGCTACATAGTTTTAGTCTAATCAGTTTTTGGGTATCTGCTTTAGGGATATTCTAGTGCGTGGGTTCGAATCCCACCGACCGCTCCAAAAAAAATGAGTGAGTGAATGAGTGAGTGAATGAATGAGTGGATTAGTGAATGAGTGTGTAGGTGTATATAACTTTCAACTTTTAACTCTCAACCCTCATCTCCCAACTTCCAAGCGGTTGTAGCTCAGTGGCAGAGCAAGGAAATCAAGTTATCGCCCCTATGGTCGCAAAACCAAAAATGTTGAAGTACGCCATCTACCCGTTGCGTACAAACTTGCAACTTAGCTCAGTAGGTTAGAGCGTATGTCTGATAAGCATGTGGACGTGGGTTCAAGTCC
>RDXI01000065.1 GCA_004292795.1 Bacteroidota bacterium
TGCAATACAGCACGTAAGTCGTAAAAATAAAAGGCAAGTCATGGACTTGCCTTTTATTGATAATCTAAAAACCACTTAAAAAACATATAAGTAGCCCCTTATTCAGGGGAATTGAAAGCTGTTTTTTAATATCAAAGTTTTTGTCGCTTTGACATTACAAAGATAGAGCGGTTTTCGATAGCTTGTTGTTACAGAAATGTAAAGAATGTTAATGAAAAGTTAAACGTTTAAAAATATGCTGTGTTTTGAAAAAATTAGAATAGATACAGTACGTTTCCTTCTTGTTTTTCGTCAAATTTGATGCCTTCGTAGGCAAGGTCAGTGAGAGCCTTTCGCAAAGCAGGCACAAGCCCAAGTCGTACTTTGAGTGTGATTTCGCAAGTTTCGGTCAAAGCCTGTCCTGCTACTTCTGCTTCGTACTCGCGCACAAAGCGCATAATTTGGTTCATTTGCGGATAGCCAAACGTGATGATAAACGTACTTTGGATAGGCTTTTCTACCAAACTTGCCTCCTGCAAGGCAAGGGCAGTAGCCGATTTGTAGGCATTTATCAAACCCGTAACACCTAATTTTGTACCGCCAAAATAGCGCACCACGACCACAAGCGTATTCGTTAATCCTTGCGCTTTGATTTGGTTCAAGATGGGCGTGCCTGCAGTGTGATTAGGTTCGCCATCATCATTCACCCGAAAATAATCTTGCCTATAGCCGAGCAAATAGGCGTAACAATGGTGTGTGGCATCAAAATATTGCTTGCGGAGGTCTTGTAGGCGAGCTTTTACTTCGTCTTCGGTTTGCACGGGGTAGGCGTAGGCAAGAAACTTACTGCCCTTGTCGCGGAAAATTGCCTCTGTGGGCGCGGTCATCATTTTGTAGGTGTCTTGCATACGTCAAAAACATATAAAATCTTGGAAAAAAATTTATATATTTGCAAATATATCAAAACGAATATGGAAAACGAAAAATTTACCTTTTTCTATCGAAGCGCGTCCCCCTTTTCGCAGTGGTACAGTGGCATTTTTGAAGCAGATGGCATTGCCTACAACTGTGCCGAGCAGTACATGATGCACCAAAAAGCCCTCTTGTTTGGTGATGCAGAAATGGCAGAAAAGATTTTGCAAGCCAAAACGCCCCGCGACCAAAAGGCATTGGGGCGCAAAGTGCGCAATTTTGATGCGCAAGTGTGGAATGAGAACGCCAAGCGATTGGTATATCAAGGCAATTATGCCAAATTCAAAAACAATCCAAAGCTATTGGAGATTTTGATGGCTACAGATGGCACGACCTTAGTGGAGGCAAGCCCTACCGATACGATTTGGGGAATTGGCTTAGACGAAAATGATGCACGCGCCTACAGTCGTGAAACATGGCGTGGCACAAATTGGCTCGGCGAAGTCCTAACCCAGCTCCGCGAGGACTTAAAAAAAGAATTGGAATAATTATTGGGGTAGGATACACACACCTTTCTACCCTTCCACCCTTCCACCTTTCTACCCCTCCACCCTTCCACCCTTCCACCTTTCTACCCTTCCACCCCAATCTATTTATGCAAGAATCCCAACTAAGTAATTATAGCACATGGTTTGGCTTACAAACCCTTCGGAGCAAAATAACCTTGCTTATAGCCTTCTTTATCATAGCGTTTGGGGTGATAACGTTGATTGTATTTTATGAAAACCGCCTTACCATCAACATCAACAGCAAAGGCGTAGATGTGAATGCACCCGCTACCATTACCGCCCTCGAACTCATAGCCCAAGTACGCGAGTCGCAAAAGAATTTGTATGAATATTTGGGCAATCCTGACAACAGTTTGTTGCTCGAAGCCGATTCTTTGTGGTCAAATCATCTTGAACCAACCATACAAAAAATAGTCAATTTGCGCCCTAAGTTTGACGCGCTTATTGACCAACAACTTATAGACTCCATGCAAACCGATATTCACGCCTTCAGGCAAGCGCAACGCAACACCATGAAGTCGTTTCGGGAGCAAATGAACATCAACATAGAGCAAAAGCAAAAAGATAGCCTGAACAACGAACTGAACAAACTTTCGGCAGAAAAGCAGGCAAGGCAAATAGCCAACAATGTATATCACAAGCAAGTAGAACCTATAGCCACTCACCTACAAAGTCTGCTCAATCGCTTTGTGAAAAGGCAACAAGTTACACTCAACGACAACTTTCGCGCCTTAGAGTCTTCGGTGCAGTTGATAGATGTAAGCGTGTTGGGCATCAGTCTTGCCGTAGCGTTTTTGGGTATTTTGTTGGGCTATGCTGTAGTTACGAATTTACAAAAATCTATCACCCAGCCCACGCGCCTTATGAAGCGGTTGGCATTGGGCGAACTGCCCGCCAAAATCTACGAACCACAAGACGAATTTAAGGCTATCGTGCAGGCGAGCAACCAATTAGTAGAAACGTTGCGCAAAGCAGGCGATTTTGCTGTAGAAATTGGAGAAGGAAATTTGCAATCTCATTTCGAGCCTATCAGCGATAAAGATATTTTGGGCAATTCGCTTATCCAAATGCGCGAAAAACTCCAAACCGTAAGCGAAGACGACAGACGCAGAAGTTGGGCGACAGAAGGCTACGCGCTGTTGGGCGACATCATTCGCAAACACAACCAAAACGTGCAAACACTGTGCGACCAAGTGCTAACGGCAGTGGTGGAATATGTGGGCGCGATTCAAGGCGGGATTTTTGTCTATAAAGAAACCGAAAAAGAGCGTTTTTTGGAGATGAAAGCCTGCTATGCGTATGGACGCAAGAAATATTATGAAAAGAAAATCAACATCTACGAAGATTATGCTGAAGCCTTGATAGGGCAAGCATACCTTGAGCAGGAAAAAATCTACATGACTCACCTGCCCCATGGATATACAGAAATAACCTCAGGCTTGGGCGAAACCACGCCTTCCGCGCTTTTGATAACGCCCCTCAAAACTACCCAACGCATAGAAGGTGTCATGGAAATAGCGTCCCTGCACCCCTTCGAACAACATGAGATAGAATTTTTGGAGCGCGTCAGCGAAACTATAGGCGTAGCCATTTCAAGCGTATTGGCGAATATGCAAAATGTGGTATTGCTCCACGACACACAATCGCAGAGCGAAATCATGCGTAGGCAAGAACAAGAAATGCGTCAAAGCATCTTAGACTTGCAAGCGGCACAAGATAAAATGTTGCAACTTCAAGACGATTTGGAAGAGAAAGAAGCCAACCTTACGGCTCTTATCAACAGCACTGACGAGTCGCTCATAGCTATAGATACCAATTACGAAGTTTTGGTTATCAATGAAGAAACGCGCAGACGTTACAAAAACACTGCCCAAAGTGGCATTGATGTAGGCGTGAATGTGTTAGATTTTCTTAGCACCCTGCGCGAGGAGTGGAAAGCACATTATGACCGTGCTTTTGCAGGCGATAAGTTTGACTTCATCAAACGAAGTACGCTTGATGGCTCGAATACGTATAGGCATTATTTTGTCGCTCCTTTGCACAACCGCGAAGGCAAGATAACAGGCTGTTCGGTCTTTTCGCGTGATATTAGCGACTTAAAAAACCGTGAGGATACCCTCGAAAAACGTATCATGATGCTTCAAGCCAAGCTGGAGGAATACGACCTTGTGGGTGGGCATTTGGTGCTGGATTGGGTGGGCAACTTCGCCAAAATATCGGATAGTTTCTTACAACAAATCGGCTACGAAGCCTCTGAACTATTAGGCAAGCCCGCCTCGACTTTGGGCGAAAAAGTAGCTCGCCTACAAAAAAGTCCCTATTGGCAAGGTGAGGAAATAGACATCATTACGAAAAAAGGCGAAAAAGTAACGTACATGGCGCAACGCCTCCGCAGGCAAGAGTCTTTGGACAAACAAATCCATTATATGTTTTTTCCTGTGGTGTATATAAGCCCTATTTCAGCACGTGATGCCAATGCGTAGGCAAGAAAAAAACGCCTTCGAGAGCGGAGGCGTTTTTGTGTAGGTCTAATTTCTACGATTTATTTCATCACGTAGGCGAGCCGCTTGTTCGTAGTCTTCGTTTTCGAGGGCTTCTTCGAGCATCTGTTGCAGTTTTTCGAGAGGCACTTGTTTGACAGACTCGGCTTCTTGAGGCGTGCTTTCCTGCTCCTCTTCTTCCTCCTCGCCTATGTCGAACAAGACGATGCCTGCTTCGGACATAATGGACTCAGTGGTATAGATAGGCACATTGAAACGAATACCAATAGCTATAGCATCAGAAGGACGCGAGTCTATTTCTACGCCACCGCTACAGACGATTTTGGCAAAAAACACCCCTTCGCGCAAATCGGAAATCATTATTTCGTGTACCGTATAATCAAACGCCTTGGCGAATGACTTGAAAAGGTCATGCGTCATGGGGCGATGCGGGGTTATTTTCTCAATCTCTATAGCTATAGCTTGAGCCTCGAACATACCGATAGTGATAGGCAAGCGGCGCGTGCCATTTTGTTCGCCCAATACAAGCGCGAAAGAACCTGATTGGGATTGGCTTGAGGACAAGCCCAATATTTTTAACTTTATCTTACTCACAACCAACCTTTTTTGTTAGGTGAAACCAAATATAACCTGTGAAACGATAAGCAAAATTAGCTTAAAAATGTGAAACTAAAAAATTATTCGCTTTTTTTGAGTGAGGGAGTGAATGAGTGAGGGAGTGAATGGGTGAATGAGGGAGGGAGTGAATGAGTGTTATTTACCTGTAGTTTACCCTTCCACCTTTCCGCCCCTCAACCTTTCCACCCCTCAACCCTTCTACCTTTCCACCCCTCAACCCTTCCACCCTTCCACCTTTCCACCCCTCAACCCTTCCACCTTTCCACCCCTCCCCACCAAAACCAACAAACCGCGCCCACTATGAGATTAAACAGTAATTGGGTAGTGTGGATTAGGAGCGTGAGAGCAAAGGCAGGGGCTTCTGCTATGCCAAAAGAACCCAATGCCAACACAACCAAACTATGATATACTCCCGCGCCATTGGCTTGCAAAGGCACGACACGACTAAGCGTGCCAAGCGCGAGCATAGCAAAGGCAACATTCCAACCCAAATGCGCAGTGGCAGGCAAGGCAAAAAACCAATAGTAGCTCATGGCAGTGTAGCTCCACCAAATCAAGAGCGTATAAACCCACAACCAAACTTGCCTACGAAGCACCCAAAGCATCACCAAACCGCGCCAGAAGTCTTGCCAACCGCTTGTATGACGCACAAAACGCCACAATGCCCACGCCAAAAGAGTCAAAAATCCTCCCCCCAAAGCCAGCAAATCGACACGCATAGCCCAAGCAGGCAAGGAAAGGAATTGCCAAAAAGAAATATGCGTAAGCAAAAAAACAACGATAATGATGCCCAAGCAAAGCACGTCCAAAGCGCGTTCTGCTACTACCGTACCCAAGCCTTCCCAAATACTTAGCTTGCCTACTGCGTTGTCAGCTTTTTTTTCTAATGCCCAAATACGCACCAACTCGCCTACTCGTGGCAATGCCAAATTGACAAAATAGCCCACCAACAAAGCCCGAAAGACTGTAGGAAAGCTGAAAGTAGGCAAGAACAAACGCCACCGCAAGGCACGCCAAACGTAGTTCGCAGTCGTAGCGCACAAAACAGGCACTGCCCATTCGTAACGAACCGACTGAAACTGTACGAAGATTTTTTGCCAATCTTGCCTACCCAAAAGCCACAGCAACAAGCCCACTCCTATAGGCAAGGTCAGGAATTGATACCAAAAAGGGCGCGAGATAGCTTTCATACGCCCAAATTTATTACTCTTTTCGCATCAATTCCAAAAAATTATATTTCTTGCCTTCCATTTCTTCCGTAACGGTAAGGAGCAAAGCCGTTTTTTCGCCATATTCTGTCAAAAAAATTTGCGTGCCTGTGGGTTTGGTAAATTTGTAGGACGCATTGGATTGTATGGAAATGGTCGCCCTGTTGATATAGAGTACAACGGTGGTTTCGCTGTTGTTGCGAATGGTGAAAGTAATGTTTTTTACATCAGTTTGATTCCAAAAACATAATAACAAAAAAGTGTATAGAGAGGGCATGGCGTTCAAGATATATGGGTGTGCAAATGTAGGGCAGATAACCCTCTTCGAGGCGTGCTACTTTGTGAAAAGTGCTTTTGGATTGACCAAACGCGCTTTTGGGTTTAAGAAGGAAAAGTTTAACAAAAAATAGTGCTTCGTTTGTATGCGTTTTTTCAAAAAAGTATCTTACTTTTGCCTATGCTGAAAATATACTTTTTAACCCTCGTATATGTTTTGATAGCCTTTGCCTCGCCTGCCCAAGACATCAAAGGCGCGTGGGGAGGTGTTTTGAAAGTGCAAGGCGTGGAATTGCGGATTGTATTCAACATTACCCAAGCGGTCTATCTCTATAGTGCGACTATGGACAGCCCCGACCAAAACGCTTTTGGCTTGCCTACTTCGAGTGTGAGTTTTGAGAAAAATGTACTGAAAATAGAAGCAAAAAACTTGTATATAAGCTACGAAGGCACATATAACGGCGAAAAATTTGTAGGCAAGTTTACCCAAGCAGGGCAAGAGTTTCCTTTAACATTATCTCGACAAAGTGGCACTACTCCAGCTAAAAAGCCCCTGCGCCCACAAGAACCCAAAGAACCGTTTGCGTACTATGTTGAAAATGTAACCTTTGAGAACAAACAAGCGGGCTTTACATTGTCGGGTACGCTTACTTTGCCCAAAAAAGAAGGCAAGTTTCCTGTAGTGGTGCTTATTTCGGGCAGTGGCGGGCAAGACCGCAACCAAGAAATATTGGGGCATAAGTCTTTTTGGGTATTGGCAGACCATTTGACCAAACAAGGCATAGGCGTTTTGCGCTATGATGACAGAGGGGTAGGCGAGTCGAAGGGCGTTTTTGCTACAGCTACGTCTGAAGATTTTGCGCGGGACGTGGAGTCGGCTTTGGCTTACCTGAAAACACGCCCAGACATCAATCCGAAAAAAATGGGTTTGATAGGACACAGCGAAGGCGGTATGATTGCGCCAATGGTAGCAAGCCGAAACAAGGACGTGAGTTTTATGGTGTTGTTGGCGGGAACGGGTGTGCGTGGGGCAGAGGTTTTATTGGCACAGCAAGACAGGATAGCCAAAGCTGATGGAATGCCACAAGCAGAGATAGACAAAAATCATCAATTCAACCAAAAACTTTTCGAAACGGTTTTGGAAAATACGGACTCGGAAGTGATGAAAACAAAACTTACGGCACTCTTGCAGGCAAGCTTGCCTACCATTATGCCCACGCTAAAGCCCGAACAATACGAAGCCTTCATCAAACAACAAATTACAGCGATTGATACGCCTTGGATGTTGTTTTTCTTGCGCTACAATCCTGCTACAGCACTTTCGAAAGTAAAATGTCCTGTTTTGGCAGTCAATGGCTCGAAGGATTTACAAGTGTCGCCGAAGCAAAACCTTGACGCTATTCAACAAGCCTTACAAAAAGCGGGCAACAAAAAAGCCACTATCAAAGAATTGCCTAACCTCAATCATTTGTTCCAAGAATGTAGCACAGGCTCGCCCAAAGAATACGCCAAAATAGAACAAACGCTCTCGCCTACCCTGCTCGATGAGGTTACAACTTGGTTATTGAAGCAAACTAAATAATTGGCATAATTTTCGTTTTTTTATTGTAGCATATCTCAATTACCCCAATAATATGAAAAAAGCCCCTATCAATGCTTTAGTAGTGCGTTTGCAGGAGAGTTTTCAAGCCTTGCAAATTTCAATCACTGATGCAGAGATTGAAAGGATAGCCATCGCAATCCATGATACCATGACGGGGCGACTGCGTCAATATCACAACTTGGCACACGTCTTTGATGTAGCTGAGCCATTTGTCGAGCCTTTGCAGGTCTTGGCGTGCCTTTTTCATGATATGGTGTATTATCAAGTGGATAATGGTTTTAGCATACAGATAAGAGATATTGTGGAAGGGTATGTGCAGTTTACAGATAAAAGACTTGTTATTCAACCGCTTCTTACTACCTTGCCTGCGTGGTGGAATATTACGTTAGATTTGTTTGGTTTTGAGATAGGGGACGCGCCGGGTGTGTATGGTGGCATCAATGAATTTTTGAGTTGTGTGGTAGCGATGCACTTTTTAGCTCCTTACCTAACGCCCAAACAGTTGATAAAAGTAGCCGCTTGCATAGAAGGTACTATTCCTTTTCGTGGCTATGACCTTGAGGGAAATTCACACTTCGAACTGACCGAAATACGCCTCCAGAACATTGCTCAAAAATACAATATAGAACTATCGAGCAAAGACATAGAAGAAATATTGCTCAAAGCCGTAGAGGTAGCCAATCAAGATGTAGCCAATTTTGCCAATGCGGACACTGCCGACTTTTTGGATAGCACTTGGCTGTTGATATATGAGTCGAATTTGCACCTGAACAATACGGACAACATTGTGTATTCGGTGGCAGGCTACAGGGAAGGCTTGATGAAAACAGAGCATTTCTTGAAAAACCTAAAAACGGCTTATATCTTTCACCAATATAAGAATGTTCCCAAACAAATAGAATATGCTCGCCTGACGCATCAAGCCCAACGCAATATGGCTATAGCACGCGAATACATGGCGGCTAAATTGTGTATGGCTACGCTGTTCGAGGCTCTCGCTATGGAAACAGGCGGGGACGTGCCTATGTCGATGCTGGTGGGTATGGTGCGCACCGACCAACACAGGGGCGTGCAACGTGCCGAAGATTACTTGCCTACCCTGCAAGACACTGAAAAACAGGCTTGCAACGCGAAGGTGTGGCAACTGCTCACCTACGGCAGGAATGATGATACGGACTTCGATATGCGCCGTTCTCCGCTTACGGCTTATTTGTATGAAATGACAGGCACTGCCCAACTCATAGAACTACTGGACACTGCCAAAACCTTGTTTGAGAAAAAAATAACCCACGCGGATTATATCACGGCTTGCAATCCTTTGTTGGTAAGCCGAATGGCGCAAGCCTGCGCACAAGTAGCCATCACAAGAAGCAAAGCCTTAGAAAAATTCTTCTAAACGTTAAAAAAATCCTAAACCTGCCCTAAAAAGTAGCTTTTTCGGATAAAGTACGTATTTTTGAATATACAATTACTTAACCCCTTTTTGGATTATGAAAAAAGTTCTTTTGGTGCTTACTTTTAGCGTAATGGGCTATGCGGCACAAGCACAATGCTCTAAGTCTTGCACAGCTACTTCTTCTGACTGCAAGAAAAAAAATGAATCAGCTTCAGTAAGCTCTACAGATAGCAATGCTACTGCAGTAGCTACTACCACTGCAAGCGCGACCGCTACCAAAACTGTAGCCGTAGCAAGCAAAAAACGCCGTAGCAAAAACAAAGTAGCAAGCACCAACTAATACGCTTGTTTTGTCCAATTTCTGAAAGCTCTTTCGCAGGAAAGGGCTTTTATTGTTAGGAATAGGACGCAAAAAAAATTGTATTTTTTCTGATAAAATTAGGTTTATTCTAATTTTCATTGTTTCTTTGCCCCTTCAAAAAACTATCTCAAAACCTGACAAGGTTGTTATTTATATAGCTTATGAATGTAGATTCTACTGTTAAACCAAGTAAAACACACCCAAAAGGGCTGTATTTGCTGTTCTTTACAGAAATGTGGGAACGTTTTGGGTACTACTTGCTCTTGGGGATATTGTTCTTGTACATGACAGACAACAAAAGAGGAGGTCTGAATTTTACAGAACACACTGCCAACGATATTTACGGAACTTTTCTTGCCTTAGTGTATCTTACGCCTTTTTTGGGTGGTTTGTTGGCAGACCGTATTTTTGGGTACAGGCGCACTATTATTGTGGGCGGTGCATTAATGGCGGCAGGGTATCTCACATTGGCTATACCGGGCGAACAAGCGTTTATTTTGGGCTTGCTCCTTATCATTGTAGGCAATGGCTTTTTTAAGCCCAATATTTCTACTTTGCTTGGCAATCTTTACAACCGACCTGAATACAAACACCTGAAAGACAAAGGATACAACATTTTTTATATGGGTATCAACGTTGGCGCGTTTATCTGCAATTTCGTAGCGGCATATATGCGCAATGGCTTTGGCTGGGGCTGGGCTTTTGGCGCGGCAGGTGTAGGTATGATTATAGGCTTGATAATCTTCGCTTTTGGTTCTGGCACTGCGCAAGAATTGCGCGAGGCTGATGTAGTGAAACCTACGACCAAAGAAGATGTGCCTTTGAGCAAAATTTTTATGACGATTTTTGTGCCTGCTATCGTCTTTGCGGTAATAGGTTTGTACTTGCCTCAAATGATAGGCGCGGGTACGTTCTTCGGTTCTGCAAGCAATGACGCTTTCCTATTCGCGTGTGTGCCTGTGGTTTCGTTTTATATGTTTACCTACATCAGTGCATCGAAGGAAGACAAAGCTCCTTTGGGTTCGTTGTTGTATATCTTTGCCGTAGTGATTATTTTCTGGGCTATTTTCCACCAAAACGGCAATGTATTGACGAGTTGGGCAGAGAAAAATACGAACCGCGAAATTCCTCAAGTATTAGAAAATTCATTGAAGGCAATGGGCGTGGAAAAGGAATTTGTGGAGAAGGTAAATGGCGACTCTATCATGGTAGTCAAAAAAGACGAACATGGCAAAGTGGTTATGAATGGCAAAGACACAGTGAAAGTAGGCGAAGTAGCGACTTACCTAAAGAACTTGCCTAAAGACCAACACCCCAAGAAAGGCGAGTCGTTGAGCCTTGCCAATACAGAGCTTTTCCAATCTATCAATCCGTTTTTTGTTGTATTGCTTACGCCTATTGTGGTGGCTATCTTTGGCTTCCTCAGCAGGCGAGGACTTGAGCCTTCGACTCCTGCCAAAATCGCGTGGGGCTTGTTTATCACAGGGCTTTCTACGTTGGTGATGGTTACAGCCGTTCATGTAAGTGGTATGGGCGCAAGCAAAGTTTCGGTTTGGTGGTTGTTTGGCACGTATGCGGTCATCACTACAGGCGAGCTTTTCCTAAGTCCTATGGGCTTGTCTTTGGTGTCCAAACTTAGCCCTGCTCGCCTAACGGCTATGATGATGGGCGGTTGGTTCTTATCTACTTCTATAGGCAATAAATTGAGCGGTGTGTTAGGACACGCACCATTGGAATATGTATTTTGGATAAACTGTGCAGGTGCAATGCTTTCTGCCTTCTTGTTGTTCTTGTTTGTGAAGCAAATAAGCAAGGTATTGAAAGACAAAACAGGCGCGTATTAAGCCATAAAAATTCAAAAGCAATCCTCGAAAGGCAACTTTCGAGGATTTTTTTTTTATTGTTTGGCTATGTCAAAGAAAAAGCTATCTTTGTTCACAATTCCAAACTCTTTTCTCGCATACCTATATGCTACAAATTCCTATCTTAGACGTGATTATTTCCGTTGTGTTTGTGTTCTTCTTGTTTAGCCTTTTGGCTACGCTCATAGTGGAGTCGCTGAACCAAATCCAAAACACACGAGGCGAGTATCTGTTCAAAGCCCTTGCCTACATTTTCGGAACAACGATGCTCGAGAAGCTGTACAAAAACCCAAACATCAACAACTTGGGTGGCTCGCCTGACCTGAACAAACAAAGCAACACGAAAACGGCTTATATCTCTGCCCAAACGTTTTGTTTTGTGGTGGTGGATTATGTGGTAGAAGAAGGCAGGAAAGCCAAACCTACCGAAACCGACCAATACGAGCTTTTCAAAGCAGGCGTAAATAGCTTGGCGAACACACCCGAAGCCAAAAAAGTAGCGGATTGGTTCAATACCTTTGTCAATAATTCCAAAACCATCGAAGAACTGCGTGCCAATATACAACATTGGTACAACGAATACATGAACCGATTAGGCAGTTGGTACAAAGCACTCACAGGCAAGATGCTATGGATAGTAGCCATTCCGATTGTGATTATTTTCAATGTTGATGCTATTCGTATTACGCAATCTGTTATTCAGGATTCTAATTTGCGCAATAGCCTTGTGAATAGTGCGGTGCAATCTGTGCCAAAATACAAGGACAGTGAAGTAGTGCAGAAAGACAAAAGAAATGAAACTATTGTCGACTCGCTTGTGATGCAGGACATTAAGAGCAAAATTTCGATTGCAGAAGATGCGTATGAAGAAATTAGAAATCAGAACTTGCCTATTGGCTGGACGATAAAGTGGTCAGATATTACTCATAATATGGCACACCCTAATTTTTGGTGGGCAGTGCTTTCTACGTTTATGGGTTGGGCGTTGAGTGCGTTTGCTATTCAAAAGGGCGCGCCTTTTTGGTATGATGCGTTGAGCAATTTGGTTAATATGCGCGGGGCAGGCAAGAAACCATCATAGGGTGGGTGTTTAACACATTCAAACTATGTAACACAGACGGCTCGTCTGTGCGCCGTAGGCGAAGTAGTTCCCCAAAGTATGTGTGAACTAATCGTTTTTTTCGCTTACAGCGCACAGACGAGCCGTCTGTGTTACAAATTTTTTGCGTGTAAGTTTTAGGATATGCCTTGCTTGCCTGCGTAGGTAAGCTATATGACTAAAATGGTATGCTATCTGACAAAGTAGGCAAGCTACATGCAAAAAATTACAAGCCATCCCGCTTTACGGATATGCTATCTGACAAAGTAGGCAAGCTACATGCAAAAAATTACAAGCCATCCCGCTTTGCGGATATGCTATATGACAAAGTGGGTACGCTATATGACAAAAATTATAAGCCATCCCGCTTTGCGGATATGCTATCTGACAAAATTGGTGTGCTATCTGACAAAAATTATAAGCCATCCCGCTTTGCGGATATGCTATCTGACAAAATTGGTGTGCTATCTGACAAAGTAGGTATGCTATATGACAAAGTAGTATGCTATATGAATGTAAATTATGAATTGTATTAAATATAAAATATTGTACATCAATGGATTGAATAGGCTTGCCCCAGCGGGGCTATATCTTTGTAGCACTATAATAACCCACCTACAAGCCCCAGCGGGGCGACATCTATTTATTATGCTATCAAGATGTCGCCCCGCTGGGGCTTTGGAAGACTTAAACTGTTGTACTACAAAGATGTCGCCCCGCTGGGGCTTGTAGGTAACCTTTTTATTTCCAAACTCACTTTATATGATAAAAATTATTTGTAAAACAACTTTTATGGTACTTTGTATGACTAAGCTAATGCGTTCATTCCCAAAACTTTATGCTTTCTTGCCTACTGTGTGGCTACGATTGACTTGCCTACTGCTGTGTGTGGCTTGCCTGCCTGCCTCCTTGCCTGCCCAAACTCCCGAATTTGAATGGGCGGTAGAGCCTACGCTGGAGTATTATCAAGTATATCCTTTCAAAAATGGTTTAGCAATGGTAAGACCTAATTATGAAACTTGTCACAAATTTATCAATTTGGCAGGAAAGGAAGTGCTTCCCTGCATTTATAATGTTTCAATGAGTATTGTGCAAGAAAGTATTTATAGTATGAGAAAAAATACTTTTTCAGAAGAATTAGCAAGTGTAAACTTCCGAGGAAATTTTGGTTTTATAGATAAAAATGGTAAAGAAGTTATATCCTTTAAGTATGATGATGCTGGAGATTTTTCAGAAAGTTTGGCTAGAGTATCATTAAATGGTAAATGGGGATTTATAGATAAAACAGGAAAAGAGATTATTCCTTTTAAATATAATACTGCAGGAGATTTTTCAGAAGGATTAGCAGTAGTAAACTACGATAATAAAACAATAATTATAGATAAAAACAATAAAGAAATTAGATACTTATCAGATATTGTATTTGTTTATTCAGAAAATTATTATTATTCTGATGGGTTATTGAAACTTTATTCATATAAAGATGAAAAGCATTTTTTTATAACTAAAACAGGCTATCCAATAAACTCATTAAAATATGATGTTGCTTATAACTTTTCGGAAGGGTTAGCACTAACAAAACTAAATGAGGAATTTTCTTTCATAAATAAGAATGGTAATAAAGTCATTGATTTATCAAATTATTATAATGCCAATAGTTTTTCAGAAGGTTTAGCTTTGGTAAAATCAAATGGTTGTGG
Organism: Bacteroidota bacterium; assembly: GCA_004292795.1. Classification (GTDB taxonomy): domain Bacteria; phylum Bacteroidota; class Bacteroidia; order Cytophagales; family Microscillaceae; genus RDXI01. The sequence goes on from RDXI01000065.1 coordinate 14,085, forward strand.
CTTTATAGACAAAACAGGAAAAGAAGTAATATCTACCCAATTTGAAGATGCTTATTCTTTCTCTGGAGGCGTAGCTTGGGTAAAAGTTAATGGCAAGTGGGGCATTATCAAGAACCCGCTTATTTATCCACCTAAGCCTATGATAACGCTGTTGAAAGTAGGCGAGACACTACGCGGACAGCCACAGACCACGATAAGCGAAAACGAAGCGCGTATGGTATTTCGTTATAAGTATGATGGCATTGTGATAGGAGCAAAAATAAATGGTAAAGGGGCTTTGCTCGATTTTGATGAAAAAACTATCAATGCAAAAGAGCCTATCGCTTTTGCTATAGGCGAGAACAAAGTTACGGTAAGCCTCCTGACGCAAGAGCAAGGCACGCATGAAGCAACGTTTTTTATCAATAGAAAAGAAGTTACGATAACGCATCAAATACATTTGCTTTCGGTGGGTATTTCTACGTTTCAAGACAAAAAACATAACCTTGTGTATGCAGACAAAGACGCAAGAGATGTGGCAGATGTGTTTCGGAAACAACAGGGCAAAGGGATTTTCAAAAATGTATTTGTCCATACGTTGTTGAATGAGCAGGCTACCCAACGAAATATCGGGTATGCTTTAGAAGACCTGCAAAAGTATGTAGAGCCTAATGATGTGGTAGTTTTGTTTTTTACCTCTCATGGAATAACTGTCCAAGATAAATTTTATTTATTGGCACACGATAGCGATACTTTTAGGGCGAGTAGTTGTGTGAGCTTTTCACAAATAAATGAAGCGTTGTCAAGCCTACATTGTAGGGTGTTGTTGTTGATAGATGCGTGTCAT
>RDXI01000270.1 GCA_004292795.1 Bacteroidota bacterium
TCGAGGATTTTTTTTTTTTTTTTTCATAAAAAACTTTAGAGCCTTTTCAAATTTTTTGGTAGTCCATTTTTAGCCCCAGAGGGGCGATATCTTTGTAGAAAAGCCGTTCCACAAACAAGAACCCCGTAGGGGTGACATCTTAAGATATCGCCCCTACGGGGCTTTAATAACTTTAACCATGTCATTGCTACAAAGATATCGCCCCTACGGGGCTACCAAGCAAAGTTATTTTTGAACAAGCTCTAAAGGGCTTTTTTGGGGAATTATCATAAAAAAAAGCCTTCGAAGGGCTTTTTTTGGAAATAACCATAAAAAAAAAAGCCTTCAAAAGGCTTTTTTTTGGAAATAACCATAAAAAAAGCTAACTTTGCGACAGAATTTAGAGGTTTTTCGGGGGGCGGTAAGCCCTTTTTTAATTTTAAAAATCAAAATGGATAACGTACTCAACACCATACAAGGCTGGCTCACGCCCCTTTTGGGCGAAGAATATTTTGCAATAGATGTGCAGTTCGTCATGCGCAAGCCTACCGCCAAGTTGCTCATCATTCTCGATGGCGACAAAGGCATAGGCATAGACAAGTGTGCGGAGGTAAGTCGGGCTTTGAGCGAACTGATAGATGAGGCAGACCTTATCCCCAACGCCTACACCTTAGAGGTGTCCTCTCCCGGTGTGGACAGACCGCTCACATCACTCCGCCAATATACGCAACACATCAACCGCACCTTGCGCCTCACGCCCACAGAAGGCGAGGAACTACAAGGCAAACTCACTGCAGTCTTGCCTGAAGGCATACAAATAGAAATCAAACAAAAGAAAAGTGTCGAAACCCACGACATACCCTTCGCCAACATCAAAAAAGCAGTCGTAATAGTAGAATTTTAAGCGTGAAGGGAGTGAATGAGTGTGTGAGTGAATTTTTATCTACCACACCCAATAAATACCTCAATAAATTAGTAATTCAACAATTCAAATATATGGCAAAAACTACCAAAAAGGCGGTAAAAGACCAAGAAGCCGCCAATTTTATCGAGTCATTTGCAGAGTTTGCACGTACCAAAAATATCGACAGCTCCGAAGTAGCTCGCCTACTTGAAGAGGTGTTTCGCGCTATGATTCGCAAGAAATATGGCACTGACAAAGGTTTTGAGGTTATCGTAGATACTGACGAAGGCAACCTCGATATGCGCCGTTTGCGCCGAGTGGTTGATGACAATGATGAAGATGCCTTCGAGCCTGACACCATTATCTTGTCCGAAGCCCGCCAAATCGCGCCTGACTTCGAGATTGATGAAGACGTTTCGGAAGACATCAAATTGCAAGACTTTGGTCGTCGAACTATCTTGACAGCGCGTCAAACGCTCATTCAAAAGGTAAAAGACCTTGAAAAAGAGTTGCTTTATAGGAAATACAAGGAACTCGAACACGAAATTATTTCGGCGGAAGTCTATCAAACTACAGGCAGAGATGGGCGCGACCTTGTGCTACGCGACAGCGAAGGCAACGAACTTTCCTTGCCTCGCCAACAGCTCATACCCAAAGACCGCTACCGCAAAGGCGACCTCGTGAGGGCGGTTGTGGACAAGGTGGAAATGATAAATGGCGCACCCAAAATCGTGCTTTCGCGTACCTCGCCTACCTTCTTGGAACGACTATTCGAACAAGAAATTCCTGAAATCTTCGAGGGATTGATAGTGATTAAGAAAGTAGTGCGCGAACCGGGAGAGCGTGCCAAAGTAGCCGTAGAAGCATACGATGACCGCATAGACCCCGTAGGCGCGTGTGTGGGTAGCAAAGGCTCGCGTATTCATGGCATTGTCCGCGAACTGAACAACGAGAACATCGATGTTATCAATTACACCGAAAACCTCGAACTCTATATCTCACGCGCTCTTAGTCCTGCCAAAATTACGAACCTTGTGCAAGAACAAGGTGGTAGAATTTCGGTCTATATGAAGCCCGACCAAGTGTCGTTGGCGATTGGGCGAGGCGGGCATAACATCAAACTTGCAGGCAAGCTGATAGGCAATGAGATTGACGTATTCCGCGATACAGGCGACATCGACCTTGAGGAGGATATCGATATGATTGAATTTGCTGATGAGTTGGATAGTTGGGTTATCGAGGAGCTTCACAAAATGGGCTTGGATACGGCTAAAAGTGTGTTGGAAGTAGGCAGAGAGGAACTTATCCGCCGTACTGACTGGGAGGACGAAACAGTCGATGACTTGCTCGCATTGCTCCACAAAGAATTTGACGAAGAAGCCGAAACAGAGGAGGCTGAAGAAGCTGAAGAATCCGAAGAAGCAAACGAAGCATAAACATACAATCCACTTCTGCTACAGAGGTGGATTTTTTTTGTTTAAAGATGCTTCAATGCCTCTCGCCTACTAAGCGGGGCGAGGTCGGTATGGTTCACAAAATCGCGGACTGCTTGCGGGGCAGACCTTGCATATTGGCGCAACGCCCACCCTATAGCTTTTTGAATAAAAAACTCCTTGCTATCTTTGCGCCTCTCCACGTAAGCAAAAAGCAGTGCCGAGTCGGTTTTGGTCTTGTAGGCAAGCTGAAAAATGATAGCAGAACGCTGTAGCCAAAAATTATCGGACTCAATCCACCGCGAAGTATAGCGTTCTATCTGTTCGGGAAAACGGCTAAACAACTTGCCTGCAATACGAGGCGCGAGATAATCCACCGAGTCCCACCAACTATTGGTTATTATCAAACTTTCGACCAACTCAAGGGCTCGCTTGGGTGTTTTGATGCCATAAAAAGGAAACAAATTGCGCATATAACGCGCCATGTGATAGGCGTTGTCATCATCACGCGCCTCTTCCAATCGGGCTTCGAGGGTTTCTATGAGCATAGTTATTGAAATAAAATCTAAGATGCACCAAAAATGTAACAACGTGAGTTCGGAAATAAAAAGGTTGCATACAAGCCCCAGCGGGGCGACATCTTTGTAGCACAACGGTTTAAGTCTTCCAAAGCCCCAGCGGGGCG
>RDXI01000066.1 GCA_004292795.1 Bacteroidota bacterium
GCATAAGGCGGATTGATGTAAATAACAAGTTTTTCTTGAGTTTTAGGATTGGTAATGACATCTTGCAAGTCTTTAGGTAATTTAGAAAAGTCATCATTCAAGAAGTCAAATTGGAAAACGTTGTCTTCCAATAGGTTCGCACCGTTTTTGATGCGGTCATGCATCACGTCCACGTCTTGCCTGTCGAGGGTAGAAGCCCAAATTCTACGGTTATCGACAAGCCCTGCAAGCAAATTGCCTGTACCTGCGGCACAGTCCCAAATGTAGTATTCATCTTGCCAATTTTCGCCCAAGACATCAGCCAAATATTTTTGGGAAAGCTCCACCCAAATTTGAGGCGTGAAAAAGCTCCCTTTGCGCTCTCGTATGTCTTGAGGCACAAGCAAATCTCGCCTACCCACAATGTAGTCCCAATATTCCTCTTTCGGAGGTCTTTCGTATTTGTTCCAAAATCGTTGATGCGCCTTTTGTTTGTCCGTAAAACTAGCAGTTTGCGAGCTAAACATACCCATCTCGTTTAATTTGCGGTCAAGTTGGTATTTATCGCCATGCAAAAGCACATAGAGTTTGTCTTTCAAAGTTTCATTCTCTTTTGAAAGTAAATCAGCTAGATAAAAATCGGCATCAATAATACCGTTCTTTTGCGCAACGTCCCAATTCACGCCAATCGTGGGCTTTACAGAGGAGAGCCATTTGTTATAAATGACCAAGAAGTTGTTTTTGTCAATGCGTATTTTCGAAACATGAGCCTTGCCTGCTATGAAGTTCGTTTGGATAAACTCCTGAATTTCTTTGTCATCTTTGCCAAACTGAAAGAGCAAAGAATGGGCATCTATGGTTGTTTTTACTTTGTCGTGTACTTGCTTAAACTCCTTCGTTTCGTGGTTTGAGGGCGTTACATTCCAATTAAAATCGTTTTGATAAAAAACGTCTTGAATGTCATTGTAAGGCAGGAAAGCTATTTTCTCTGCATCAAACGCGCCCAAAAAAGCAGGAGGCAGTTGTTTGTCGAAAGTTCGTGCCTTGCCTACTGTCAAAATAAGTTGCACAATCGACTTGTAAATATCGGCACTTCCTTTTTTTGCCTCTGCCCACAGCAAAGACTCGGTTTCCAAAAGTTGTTGGGTAGGCAAGGACACACAAAAGTCTATGTTGCCCACAATGCGCGTGCAATCAAAGATAGGGAAGTAGTCTTGTGCTACTTTGTTTTTAAGCTCTTCTTCTCGTATGTTGGCGTATTTCATACAATTTCTGTTAAGTTGCTACAAAGATAAACATTGTATTTTAAAAAAGATAGAAGGAAGCAAAAAAAATGCCTCCCCTCTACGACAAAAAAGGAACAAGAGATAACAAAGATGCACCACTTAAACCTTTGGTTATCAGGGAAATATCAAAAGAAAAGGTAAAATGTATGTTCTACAACGCTTTTACTAACAAATTCACAGAGCAGTTTTTTTTCCGCCGTTGTTGGTGTTTAGAAAAGTGCAGACAAATTCACATCTTACACAAATTTAACTAATGCACTTTTCGACACCAACAACTGATAGCATTTGCGCGGTGTTGTTGGTGGCGAAAGGTGGGTATTAAAGTGTAGCTTAAGAACAAAATTACACCCACCTTTCTAAACACCAACAACGGCAGAAAGATTTTCTATCAAAACCCTTTGGATATTTTCGAAGTAGGCTTGTATGCGCATAGTATTTTTTTTCTCAACAAAAAGTACAAAAACGGGAAAATATCTTACAATCTTTGTCTAATAGCTTCATACATAGCCACACCTGCCGCTACAGATACGTTGAGCGACTGCACTTGTCCGTATTGTGGAATACGCGCCAAATGGTCGCAGATGCGCAAAATGTCGTTAGAAATGCCATCTTCTTCCGAACCCATTACTATAGCAGTAGGCAAGGCAAGGTCGATGTTGTAAAAATAGCCTTCTGCCTTTTCCGTACACGCCACGACTTGCAAACCGCTTGCCTGCAACATCTTGACGGTTTGGAATAAATTGGCTTCCCTGCAAACAGGCAAGAAATTCAACGCACCTGAAGACGTTTTGACTGCCTCGCCGTTTACTTGCGCCCCGCCCTTTTCGGGAATGACTACTGCCGTAACGCCTGACACCTCTGCCGTTCTGCAAATCGCGCCAAAATTGCGTACATCAGTAACGCGGTCAAGCAACAAGACTAAGGGAGTCTTGCCTGCCTCAAACGCCCCTGCCACCACATCACTCAACGAAGCATAATCGACAAAACCGCGAAAAGCTACCACGCCTTGATGATTTTTGGGCGTGAGGCGGTCTAATTTTTCAGCAGGCACGCGCATCAGTGGCACTTGCCTTTCCTCCGCGAGGGCTATGATTTCGCCCAAACGAGAAGTTTTGCCCAACTCGCGTTGAATAAGAATACGGTCAAGATTTTGCTCGGCTTTGAGGCTTTCGAGAACCGCTTGCACGCCAAAAAGAAGGTCATTTTTTTTCATGGGTACAAATATCAAAAAAATATTTGGCAATTTCAAAACAACCCCGTATCTTTGCACCTCTATTTTTAATTACATCATTTTTCAAATCTAATCCATGCAATTGCACGATTACGAAACTGTGTTCATCTTGAATCCCGTTTTGTCTGAAGACCAGACAAAGGACACAGTAGCCAAATTCAAAAAACTGCTTACCGACAACGGTGCGCAAATTGTCCACGAAGACAACTGGGGGTTGCGCAAATTTGCGTACACCATCAAGAAGAAGAGTTCTGGGTACTACACCGTGTTGCACTTCCAAGCACCACCGACTCTCATCAAAACACTCGAAACCGAGTACCGCCGCGATGAGCGTGTGTTGCGTAGCCTTGTAGTGAGCCTTGACAAGCACGCTGTTACGTACCTCCACAAACGTTACAACAAATTAAACGAAACTCCTCAAAATTAATCCCCCCCCCCAACCTTCTTGAGAAATATGCAATCGAATAATTCCGTAAGTCACAACGAACCCTTGCACAAGCCAGAAGTTCGTAAAAAATACTGTCGCTTCAAAAAATTGGGCATCAAGTACATTGACTACAAAGACCCCAATTTCCTTTTGAAATTCGTGAACGACCAAGGTCGTATGCTTCCCCGCCGTATCACAGGTACAAGTTTGAAGTACCAACGCAAACTGTCGCAGTCTATCAAACGCGCTCGTCATTTGGGCTTATTGCCTTTCGTTACTGACGGTTTGAAATAGTTAAGAATTGAGAGTTGAGGGTTGAGTGTTGAGAGTTGAGGGTTGAAGGTTGAGGGTTGAAAGTTAAGGGTTTCAAACCCCATATCCGATAACCCGTAACCCATAACCCACACCCCATAACCCATAACCCAACTCGTAACTGTAAATTTTAATTCTCTTTCGTTATCATGGAAATTATCCTCAAAGAAGATATACAAGGACTCGGCTACAAGAATGATATTGTAAATGTAAAGCCGGGCTATGGTCGCAATTTTCTTATCCCTAAAGGATTGGCTACAATGGCTACCGATTCAGCACGCAAGGTGCTTGCTGAAAACATCAAACAAGCGGCTCACAAGGCGGCGAAAATCAAACAAGCTGCGCTTGATTTGGCAAGCAAAATAGACGCTGTTACGTTGTCAGTTTCTGCCAAAGTAAGCGAAACAGGCAAGATTTTCGGCTCTGTTACGACCATTCAGTTGGCTGACGCGCTTGAGAAAGAAGGTATCACTGTTGACCGCCGTAAGATTGCTTTTGTAGAAAAAGAAATCAAGCACATAGGCGACTTTTCAGCGATTGCTGACCTACACCGCGAAGTAAAAGCAACTATCAAATTCAAAGTGGTAGCGGCTGAGTAATTCGCATAAGCAACCTTGCCTACACAGGCATCAAAAGACTGTTTCGACCTTGTGTGGAAACAGTTTTTTGTGTGTTTATACACTTCCCACAAAGAAACCTTATCTTTGCGTTGTGTTATGTGGAACGAACTAATCGCTTTTCTTTCTTTGGCAGACCCGAATGTGCGCTGGGTTGCATTGGGCGCGTTGCTCATTGGCGGGACTACGGGCTGTATGGGCGTTTTTGCTTACCTACAGAAGCGTAGTTTGGTAGGAGATGCCATTGCTCATGCAATGCTCCCTGGTGTGGCGATTGCCTTTTTGTTGTCGGGTAGCAAGCATAGTTTGGCGTTGAGTTTGGGAGCTATTGCGAGTGGTGGCGTGGCGTGGTGGGTAGTTGGCTATCTTATCCAACACACGAAGCTCAAAAGTGATACCGTTTTAGCCATTGTCTTGTCTGTATTTTATGGGTTTGGGGTATTGCTTTTGAGCTATATCCAACAACAGCCCAATATGCAACAAAGTGGGCTTGACCGTTTTTTGTTTGGCAAAATAGCCTCTACTACGGCAGACGAATTATTGCCTTTGGTGTTGGTGGCGGGTTGTGTGTTGGTGTTGGTATTGGCAGGTTATGCCCAAATTCGCGTGATTTTGTTTGATGCAGATTATGCGTATGCACATGGCTATGCGGTTCGTTTTTGGGAAAGTATCATTGCCCTTTTTACGATTGCAGTGGTTTCTATTGGTATTCAAGCGGTGGGCGTGGTATTGTTAGCCGCGTTGCTCATTACGCCTGCTTTGGTGGCGCGTTATTGGACAAATTCGTTGGGCGTAATGTTCGTGTTAGCAAGTTTGGTAGGCGCGTTTTCGGGTGTGATGGGCGCGTTCATTTCCTACACTGCCCCGCGTATGCCTACGGGACCTTGGATAGTGGTCGTGTTGTCTGTGTTGGCTTTTCTGTCTGCCATAGCAAGTTATTTTCGTATCTCGACGAAATAAGGCAAGAAATGAACCTGACAATTATTGCAATACATCAACTCAAACGCTCAACTCTCTAAGGTACAGCTGAATAGTATTCTCCAAACCCAAATACAGCGCGTCACACACAAGCGCGTGACCAATAGAAACCTCGTCTAACTGCACCAAGTTTTGTTTCAAATAGCGCAAATTTTCGAGGCTTAGGTCGTGTCCCGCATTGATTTCTAAGCCAAGACTTTTCGCCAACAAAGCCGACTCGATGTACGGTTTGATAGCCTCTTGCGGGTTAGTGGGGTAGAGGTGCGCGTAGGGTTCAGTATAAAGCTCTATCCTGTCCGCGCCTACCTTTTTCGCCCCTTCCACCATAGCAGGCGAGGGATTGACAAAAATAGACACACGCACACCCCACGCCTTGAGTTGCGACACGACCTCTTGCAAGAGGCTTGCCTCGCCTACGGTATCCCAGCCCTGATTAGACGTGAGTACATTCGGTTTGTCAGGCACAAGCGTAGCCTGTGCAGGCAAGGTTTCTTGCACCAAACGCATATACCGCTCATCGGGGTAGCCCTCAATGTTGAACTCTGTAGTCAAAATAGGCTTCAAATCTCGCACATCTTGGTAGCGGATATGTCGCTCATCGGGGCGTGGGTGAACCGTAATGCCTTGTGCGCCAAACCTTTCGCAGTCTTGCGCCACTTGTACGATATTCGGATTATTGCCTCCGCGAGCATTGCGTAAAGTAGCAAATTTATTGATATTTACACTTAAACGAGTCATGGATATAGGATAATAGGGGTGCAAATATACAACCTTACTACCAAAAAATGCTGTTTTTTTTGTGGAGTTTTTGTATGCTTTGAGGAAAAAGGGCTATATTTGTGTGTAAAACCAACTGTATTATGAACTATTGGATTGAGTTGAGCATCGAATATGCAAACCAAAAATCATATCTTGATGATTTATTCCAGATATACCCAACTATTCCGCAAGGAATAAGAAGTATAGATACTAAAAAATGGGAAAAAGTAGAAAATGCTTTCAATGAAATGAATAATGAAGCATTGATACAAGAACTTTTAAAGTTAGAGCTATTTCCTATTAAAGATAGTTATATCGGATTTTTTAGGATAGACGAACAAGCCATTAAACGCAACCCTGCTACCATAAACAGGATTTGCGGTATGCTGTACGAAATGGGTTTAGATAAGATTTTCGAGAAGTGTAGCGAACCTAAAGAAACTAATCGCCAAATGGGACCCTTTTTCAAACGTTGGTTAGATAAGAAGTCGTTAGGTATTGAACCTGTTAAGTTGGTTGATTTTGTAGCTTCAGAAGAAAATGCTATTTTAAAGGGTAGCGATGAAGAATTATTGAATTTTGCCAAAGCACAATTTGGCTATGATAAAGAGAAAGGTTTAGACCTTATCGCAAGATTTAACAAAAAATATGTGTTGGCAGAGGCTAAATTTATTACTTCCGAAGGAGGAAATCAAGACAAATCATTAGTAGATATTTATTCTACCTTGACTACACCACACTACAACGTAATTTCTATTGGTATTATTGATGGTGTACCTTGGAATAAAAAATGTAAGTATTATGAAAAAATAACTACCACTTACAAAGACTATAATATTATGAGTGCCTTAGTTCTAAGAGATTTTTTATATTCACTTTAACCCTCATTACACTATGTTTTATAACTTTTCAGAAAAAGAGATTATAGAAAAAATACCTTCAGCTATTTTTGAAAACCAAAACCAAGTTATTAGCCCAAACAAGCTCATACAAGGCGATAACTTGGTAGTAATGAAGCACTTATTAGAAAATGGTTTTGCAGAAAAAATAGACTTGGTATATATAGACCCGCCTTTTGCTACCAATAATATTTTTACTTTTTCAGATGAAAGAACCAGCACGATTAGCCAAAGCAAAAATGACTCGATAGCCTACAGCGATAAATTTTCCTTGCCTGATTTCTTGCATTTTTTGGGTGATAGATTGGTGTTATTGCGCCAACTTATGTCTAAAAAAGGCTCTATTTATGTGCATACTGACTACAAAGTGGGGCATTATGTACGGGTACTTATGGACGAGATTTTTGGCATACAAAACTTCCGAAACGACATCACAAGGATTAAATGCAACCCTAAGAATTTTGCACGCAAAGGCTATGGCAACATCAAAGATATGATTTTGTTTTATGCCAAAAGCCCCGAAATTATTTGGCACGAACCCAAACAACCTTATACAGACGAAGACAAATTGAAACTATTTCCCAAAACAGATAGCAACGGCAGACGCTACACGACTATTCCCCTGCACGCACCCAACGAAACACAAAAAGGCAAAACAGCTCAAGCCTTCAAAGGCATCTTGCCCCCTAAGGGCAGGCATTGGCGCACAGACGTTGGGACGTTGGCAATGTGGGACGAGCAAGGGCTAATTGAATGGTCGGAAAATGGCAACCCACGCAAAAAAATCTATTTTGATGAGCGAGAAGGAAAGCGTATGCAAGATATTTGGGAAATGAAAGACCTGCCTTATCCTGTATATCCCACCGAAAAAAACGCTGAAATAGCCAATTTAATCATCAAAACTTCCTCTAATCCTGATAGTTACGTCTTGGATTGTTTTTGTGGTTCTGGCACAACGCTCAAGTCTGCACATCTCTTGGGTAGGCAATGGATAGGCATCGACCAATCCGAACAAGCTATCAAAGTTTCTACTGAAAAAATGAACAGCATAGCTGGAGATATGTTTACAGCCAAACCAATTTATGAATTTGTGAAGTGCGAAGAGGCTGGAGTAGTTGCCTAACAATACTACCAAAAAATACTATTTTCTATTTTCTTGACAGAGTCTTGCCAAGTTTTCGGGACAGTGTGGGCAGGTGCAGACAAAATGACTACACTTCCTACAATGGCGCAAATCGTATCTCTATCGCCCAAACCCGCCACAGCCGTCCAAAGGGCTTCTTCGAAATTATCCAAATGATGCGCTATGCACCAAAGTGCGAAGGGTACAGTGTCTTGTGCCAAAAGTTTTGTGCCATCGCCCAAAATATGCGTTACCGTTTCTATGCGGTAGGTAGGCGAGGTCGAAATAGCCTTGCCTACTTTGGACTTTGTGTCGCTATCGGGCAAATGTTGGTGGATTTCTCGGAGAAAATCCTCGCCTGCCCAAGTCTTGCCTGCCAAACTTGCCTGCACTGCCAACGCCCCTGCGACTGCAATGGCTATCGCGCCCACTTTGCCCTCAAGGTTGAAATGGGTTACTTCAGCAGAAAGTTCGGCTTGTTGAATAACTGTCGAAATGTCATCATAAAAATACGCGCCCAAAGGAGCGACACGCATAGACGCGCCATTGCCCATAGAGCCTTGCCCATCAAATACTTCAGGCGAAACCTCGCGCCAATCTCTTTTTTCTGCAATAGAGCGTAAAATGTAATGCGCAGTGCCTCCGTAGCCTCGTTGTATGTCTTTTTGGTAATTTTCGCCAAACAAAACCGCCAATTCATCTTGCCTAATTTCGCCCAATTTTTCGAGGATTTTATAAACCGCAATTCCCATGACAGTATCATCTGTAAATTCCCAATGATTGATGTCAGTGGGTACATTTCTATTGATGATGTCTTGCCAAACTTCCGTTTCATTGCCCCAAAAATTTTCGCCGAAGGCATCACCTATAGCCAAACCTTGTAGGGAACGGTAGGCAAGTTGGGTTCGATTTTCCATAGTTATTTTTTGCCTTTTTGCGTCTTTTGTTGTGCGTCTATTCGTTTTTCGTAGGCAAGGCGTTCTAACCAAAGTTTCGAGTCCTTTTGCACATTCCACAACAATTTTTCGCGGAGGCGTTTGTTGTTGGCAATGGCAACCATAAGGCGTTCTACTATTTTTTGCTCTTGTTTTATTTCTTCATCAAAGCCACTCACGCGGGTTTGGTCGCGTGTCATGGATTTTTGGGCAGTGTGCAGGTGTTGGTCGTAGCGTTGTTGCACGTCTTGAAAACTGCTCAAAAGGCGGTCATCTTGCGACAGGATAGCAGAGGAGGCTTGCGCTTCTTTGTTTTGAAGGAACAAATAAATCTCGGTTTGCCCTTTCATCATTTGGAAAACGGACTCGTTTTGGCGCAACATTTCAGCAGGCGAGCCTTGCGCTTGCGCTAAAATTGACCTTGCCTGCAAACCTTGATAATAATTCGACCACTGTTCTTGCACAGAGGCTTGTGTTTGGCTTTTGGTGCGCTTCAGGGCAGTAACACGCGCCTGATGATGGCGCAACGAGGCGTACATTTCGCAATACTCGCCTACCAATTTTGCCATTTGTTTTTGTTTATATCGCACACTTTGTTTGTACTGCACACTCAATCGCACAGGCTCTTTCAAACTCATACGCTTAAATTCTTGGTGAATATAGGCATACGCCCATGTGCCAAAACCGAGAATACACGCCATTTTCCACACATACCAACTCGAAACGCGGTGATGTTGGCGAATGACTTTGTGCTTGGCTTCGCTCAATTCGAGGGGCGTTTGTGCTTGTTGCCTTTTTTCTACTTCTTGCAAAAAAGCATCATACATAGCCATTGTTTTGTAGCGTGTGGCATACCAAAAAGCCCCTAAAACGCCTATAGGCAAGTATAGCCACTGCCAACGCGTAGCGAGATTGCCATAACGATAATACACATACATTTGCGCCACTGCTACAGCCAAACTCAACACGCTCACTGCCGTAGTGTAGGCAAGGAGTTTTCGATTAGCTTGTAGCCATTTGCCCCACATGGAGTCAGGCAGAAAAGGCGAAGAAAAAAGGGACTTGAAACGAGATAACATAGCTTGATGTCAAAGATATAGGTTTCTGAAATAAAAAACAAATTGCATACCAAAAAATAAGAAAGACTCATGCATACTTTCGCAGTGCATAAGCCTTTCTCTTGTGGTGTTGTCGTTATCCTATTACGCTATTGTCCTTAGTTACAAATTTTGCGAAGCCGAGCAAGGCGCCTGTAACCATGATGTTGCGGAAAAAATTAACCATTTCCAACTCTCTTTCTCTTGTCATATCAGAAGACATATTCTCTATGCCCAACTCATACCCCATAGCTCTTGGCAAGTGAACCAAAAAAGCCATCAAGACAACATACAAAGCCATAAGCGAATAGGCTAATTTATCATACTTGCCTACCAATGCGCTGACAATAAAAGCCACTATACAAACCAATGTAAAGTAGTTCCAAAAATAAGGAAATGGAAGGTAGTCAGGCACAAATGAAGCCCCTACTTCTGGTTTGCCAAGATGCAAGCCAACATACAGCAAAAACGAAAGCGGAAAAATGTATTTTCCCAAATGTAATATCTTGTCCATAGTCGTGTGGTTTAGTTGATGGGGAAAGGGATTAACGGTCTGATTTCAACTGAACTGTGGGGGTATTTCAGAATTGGGCAAGACTTACTCCAAGCTTGCACTTCTTCCAAACTATCAGACTTACAAAGCAAAAAACCAGCAACCAACACGCTATTAGCTTCTTTGTATGGTTGCCCATGATGCACGCCATTGTTATCTACAATAGAGGCATCATAATGAATAGGGGCAGTGCTGAGGAGCTTGCCTTGCGTAGCGATATTGCCAATCCAAGACTGCCACTTGGGCATATCTTCAGCCATATCTTGCGTAGTGGTGAGGTATCCGTTTTCCGCACTTGCATTACGGAACAATAGAAGGTACTCTGTCATCATATTGGGAATTAAGGGTGAATGATGATGCAAAAGTACCACGCGCTTTTTTTTGCCATGATGACAAAAGTCTATAATTTAGCTTTCAGACGACTAAATACGTCTTTGTTGATGCCTAGATAAGAGGCTATGAGTTTGCTCGAAACCCTTGTCATCAAAGTAGGGCGGTTTTGTATAAGCCATTTTATTCTGTCTAAAGCAGAAAGCGACACAAAAGTATTGATACGGTAAACCGAATTGGCATACGAGGCTTCTAGAATTTGACGATATATTTGGTCAAATTGAGGGATTTTTTCCATCATCTCCTGAAAACCATTCCTATCTATGGCTAAAAGTTGTGTAGGCTCTACAGTTCTGATATTCTCGTTGGCGGGCTGTCCGCTCCCAAAGCTGATGAGTTCGCTACACCAATTATCTTCAAGCACAATATCGCGGGTAGTTTCATTCATTTCACTATCATACACATAGACTTGCAAACAGCCTTTTGCAATGAAATAAACGTATTTGCATACATTGCCCTGCACCAAAAGTTGTTGGTTTCTTTTGGCTTCAATGGATACAAACTTAGAAAGAACAAGGTCTAAATTATCAAGGTTAGTGCCAAGCCTTTTGATTATATGTTGTTGTAATACGTCTATCATTTGATGTTGTCATGGCGTTTTATGTATGTTTATCTATGCGTTTGTAGGTTTCTGAAATAAAAAACAAATTGCATACCAAAAAAATGTATTTTTGAAAGTGTAAAAACCATTGTATTTTTGCAAAAAAACCTCATCAATATTTATGAGTACACAACCCATAGGCGTATTCGATTCTGGACTTGGCGGGTTGTCGGTTTGGAAAGAAATTAGGCAAGTTCTTCCACACGAGTCCATGCTCTATTATGCAGATAGCGCGAACTGTCCGTATGGGACGCGCTCTGCAGAAGAAATAACTGCCCTTAGCGAAACCATTGTGCAACGACTGTTAGCGCAAGGAGCGAAGGCTATAATAGTGGCATGTAATACGGCTACTTCTGCCTCTATAGCTTACCTACGCGAACATTATAACGTGCCATTCATAGGCATGGAGCCTGCCATAAAACCTGCCGCACACAACACCAAAACGGGCAATATTGGCGTATTGGCTACACAAGGCACACTCGAAGGCGAGAAATTTCACGACACGCGCCAACGCTTCGCTTCTCATGTCCATGTATTCACACAAGTAGGCTATGGCTTGGTGGAAGCTGTAGAAAACCAAACTATGCAAAGCCCTGAAACAAACCGTTTGCTCCAAAAATATTTGGGTTATATGCTTGCCAATAATGTCGACCAAATCGTATTGGGTTGCACACACTATCCTTTCCTGCTCCCGCAAATGCAAGCCATCGTAGGCGAGAAGGCAAGTTTTATCAATCCTGCAGTAGCCGTAGCAAGGCACGCGAAAACCGTTTTGACACTGCAAGGCTTGCTCAACGAAAGCAAAGACTCGCCTACCTACCAATTCGAAACATCAGGCAATCAGGAATTTTTGAGGCAATTTGTGGAAAAGAATTTTTTGGTTGCCAAATAAATAGTATCTTTGGAGAGCCTAATGATGAGTCTTATGAAGAAAAAAATATTCTATATATCTTTAGCCACCAATGCAGGGCTGGCGTTTATCTTGTTCGTGTCCTACTATTGGCTAAAAAATAGTGTGCAAACCCAAACTATCAACGCCCAAAAATCGCATCAAGAACGCAGGAAAGAGCTTTTTGAAGTCTTGCCTAAAAAACACCGCGAAATTATCATGGTGGGTGACGCGCTCATAGAAGAAGGGAATTGGTCGGAACTATTGAAAAACCCCAAAGTGCGCAATCGGGGCGTGAGGGGCGACAAAACTATAGACATCTTGAAGCGTCTGCGCGACATTACTGAAGCACAACCTACGCAAATTTATTTGTATGTGGGGAGCGAGGACTTGGCTATCAATCGAAACCCTGTAGAAATCATACAAGACTACGAAAAAATATTGACTGAAATAAAACTCAACGCACCCGGTACGCAAGTTTGGGTGCAAAGCCTCTTGCCTGTCAATTTTGTGAAAGGAGAACGCCTCCGCGACAACACAAGCATACAGAAATTGAACCAAAAATTAGAGGCTCTTTGCGCAAGGTTTGGGGCAAAATACTTGAACCTCTATGCGTCTTTCCTGCGCGAGGAACAACTGAACGACCAATATACGAATGATGGCTTGCACCTGAACGCAAAGGGCTATCAACTTTGGGCAAAAATGATAACACAAATGTTGCCCAACAAAGGCATTTTGACGAACTAAGAAGTGCATCAACGTTTCCATGTAGGCAAGTTTTAGGGCGTTTTGCTTACTTCCTTGCCTGCTGTATTGATGTAAAATTTCTTGTCTTTGACCGTAACTTGCGCCTTGCCTTTCTCAAAATCTAAGGCTTGGTCGAATTGGGGCGGAATAACCATCTTGCCTGCTGTGTTGATGTATCCCCATTGAAAATTTACCCATACTGCCGCGAGTCCTTCGCGGAAGTCGCGCACTCCGTCATATTGCATGGGTACGATTTCTTTGCCCTTTTCATCAATAAAAGTCCATTTGCCTTTGAGCATTACTTTGGCGCGTTTTTCCATAAATACGCCTGCCCATTCGTAGCGTGGAGGCACGATTTCTTGCTCCTTGCCTGCTCGTTTGGTGTGCAAAAATCCGTAGAGCTTGCCTTTTTTGGCGGCAAGCATACTGTCTTTCACTTGTCCGAGTTGGTCGTATTCGAAGGGGATTATTTCTTTGCCTTCGAGGTCAATCAAGCCATATTTATCGCCTTTTCGCACTTTGGCGAGGCTGTCTTGAAAACGGCTTGCCTCCTCAAAAGAAGGCTTGATGATTTCGAAGCTGTCGCGGTCTATGTAGCCATAGAGCTTGCCGAGTCGTACTTTTGCGCGGTCTTGGTTGTAGGTGTCTATGTCGCTGTAGGCTTCGGTTCGTTTGATGAGCGAGTCTTGTGTGCTTGTTTTTTGGGTGGTTTTCGAAGAGCGTTTTGTGGTATCCGAAACATCAAAATTTCGGTTGTCGGGTTCGTTTTTGGAAGCATTGTTGGATTGGCAGGCTGACAAAAAGCAGATAAGCCCCGCTATGAGTGGGAGATAGTTCATTATTCGTGTTTGTAGGCTATTTTTTCTACGGCAATGTGCCTCACACACGCCGCCATGTCATCACCGCTTTTGCTCATGTCTTCGTCTTCTTGCTCATAATACCATTGTAGTTTGACTTGATGCCCCTTCGAGGCGAAGGTGTCCATTTTTTTCAAAATATCCACAATGCACTTGCCTGATGAGGTATTGAAGTATTCGAGCTTGATGTTGATGATAGTGTTGCGTCTGTCGCTCACTACCACGTATTGATTCACCCAATCCAACACAGGTTCGTAGAATTTGGTAGAAACTTCAGGCATAGACCTGTAGCCTGTGATTTCTAACACGCCTTGCTCGTAGTCGAAGTGTATGGAAGGGGTGCGTTGTGTTTCCTCAATGTAAAGGGACTGAAGCATAGCACACAAAGGTTGGTTCTTTTCGCAAAGATACGAAAGTTTTGAAATTCTTAGTATTTTTGCACTCAATTTTTTCCAAAAACTTCTATGTACTTAACTTTGCTCACTATTCACTCTTGGTTGCGTTGGGTTTTGTTAGCCGTTTTATTGTTCGCGCTTGTGCGTTCTTTGATGGGCTGGCTCTCCAAAACGCCTTATACCAAAATCGACAACCTTGCGGGGGTATTGTCTATTGCTTTTGCCCACACACAACTTGTTTTGGGTTTGGTGTTGTATTTTGTTAGTGATTCTGGCTATCCTGCTATTGCCAAATTTGGTATGGGAGTGATGAAAGACTCCAATTTGCGCAAATGGTCGGTGGAACACATCACGATGATGGTTGTGGCTATTGTATTGGTGCAGGTGGGGCGTAGCCTTAGCAAAAAACAAGCGACTGACGAAGGCAAGCACAAACGCATGGCAACTTTCCTTATCATTGCCTTGGCTTTGATAGCGTTGGGTATTCCTGCCGAGAGGTTGGGGCTGTTCCGTTTTTAGGTACTAAAAAACGCCCTCAACGGGGCGTTTTTTTGTTTGGGTAGGCAAGGCACTTATCAAAAACGGTTTTGTAGGACTTTAGCGCGGTTTGTTCGCTTACGCGGAAGCGGGACGCTTCAGTTAGGTAGG
>RDXI01000271.1 GCA_004292795.1 Bacteroidota bacterium
TGTGGGTTATTGTCTAAGTACAAGGCAAAAATATCGCGTCCTACACGAAAATGACTGCTTCGAAGCGTATCTTGCGAAACAGGAATAAATTTGCTACGGGCATTGGTCGTACCCGAAGATTTGGAAAACCACCGAATAGGCGTTGCCCACAGCACATTTTGCTCACCGCGCATCATGCGTTCCACATAAGGCACTATGTCCTCGTAGGCAGAAATAGGTACTCTTTCTTGAAATTGTGTAAGCGTTTTGATGCTTCCGTACTCATATTGCTTGCCCCACTCCGTATTCCGCGCTGTGCGTAGCAAATAATCAAGCGTTTGGGCTTGTACGTCATGCGGGTGGCGCATAAAGTGGTGGATTTTAGGCAATCGCCATTTCAAAATATTGCGTATTAAGCTATCAACAAGTATCATACAGACATCGCAAATTGTGCGCAAAGTTACGTTTTTTTTGTTTCAAAACGCTATATGCAAGCAAAGTGTTTAAAATGTTACGAATAGGCAGGCTTCTTTTTTTGATTATTCTGCAAAAAATAAGACCTTTGCAATATGAGAAACCTAATACTTACAAGTTTGCTTGTTTTCGCAAGCACGTGGTTGGGTGGTTGTGGTAGCGACCATGTACCCGAACTACAAAAAGAGGGCATCAAAGTTATGGGCGTAGTCGTGGACGGCAAATCCGAAAGCAATGATGGCGACATGGAGTATTCGCTCCACGTGATTTTTACTTCGCAAGAAGGCAAGAAAGTCGACTACAAGCAAAAGTATGTGGACGAACACGCCTTCAAGAGTGCCTACAAGGGCAAGAAGGTAGAAATCATCTACCTCAAAAAAGACCCCGAAATCTTTGAGATTATTTCAGGCGATATGGTATATGCCTTTTATCCCGAAAGTAGCAAAATCTCGATAGAGGACTTGATGGCATTGATGAACCAAAACATCACCAAACCCGAAGACGCGGCAAGGATACTATCCAATATAGAATATGGCTGGCGCAAATATGAGCCACGACCTAACGACACGAAAGAGGACGCAGAAGTGAATAACCAAGTTTTGGAAAATGTAGAAACAGGTTCACAGATACGTTTCTTGCCTAATGGCGAGATGGGCTATAAGAGCGTAACGCGCCTCGTGGAGTCCTCGCAAGAAAACTCAGACGAGTCTCGCCTGAAAAAATATATCCAGAAAGAAATATCTGAACCTATGAAGGCGGTAATGCCTCAACTATTTGCGGAAGAAAAGAACTACTATGTGTATCAAAATTTCTATATCTTGCATAGAATGGTACAGAATGATTCGCAAAACGCGGGTAGCGAAGACCCTACCAAAATGTCTTCTCTCTTTTGGTTGGTGAAAACGAAAGTAGAACCTGCTCCCCAAAAAGAGTCTGCTAAGAAATAAGGCTAAAATAAATTTTAAAGTGCATAGAAAATATAGGCAATACTCAATAGGATAGGGTTTGAAACCCTATCCTACGGAGCGAAAAATGCAATATCTGTAGGGATTGCAACCCCTACGCTATGAAAAGCATATTTTTTACGCAAGTTGAGATTTTTGTGGTAAGGCTTCTGTAGGCGTGATTTGAAAGCACGTCTACTTTTTTTCCACAACCACGCGCATTGCCTACGCGCCGGCGGAAAAGCATTTGCTCAAGCATATTGGCGGAGTCTTTCAAATTTTTGATGCCTTTCAGGAGTGCGTCTATTGGTACATCTTCCGCACTTTTTGCGCAAACGTTGTCTTGCCTGTGTTTTTCTTTGAAAAACAAAAGCGTTTGGTAGTCGTGTAGGTAAGGCTTTTTCGAGTCCTTGCATTGCGCACAAACACAAGGCACTTTTTCGTTCAAAGGCGGATTGTTCAGCGTGGCGTGAACGTCTTGGACTTGTTGGCGGATAATCTGTAGCAATGTTTCGGCTTCCGCGCCCTGAACGGCTATGCTCAAAATTTCTTCCACATCATTCAGCCTTACAAGGGCTTGGGTAGTTTTGTTGTATTGCAACACTACGCCATAACGCCAAAAAATCTCGCCTGCTATCAAGCGGTGCATACGACAAATGAGTCTGCTCAAAATGCCTTTGGGCATAAATTGATAGTGATATTCGAAGCGTAAGGAGGTGGAGAGGTGGAGGGGTAGAGAGGTGGAAAGGCTTTTGGGAGCATCAATAGGCAAGCCTTCGGGGACAATGTACTCGTCTTTGTCTTGGAGCTTGAACACCAACTCGAAACGCTCCATAAGGCGCAGTAGGAAAGGAAACTTGCCTGCAAAACGCGCCTCCGCCCAAATGCTGTGGAGTTGCGCCTGCTGAAAACGCCCTGCCAATACTTTTTTATTGTCCAACAAACAATACGCCGCGTCTGTTGCCCAATCTGTTTTCAGCACTACAGTATCGCTGAGGTGCATATCGTCTTCAAAGTGCAGTATAACGCCTATGTCGTGCAACTGCTTGCCGAGTGACTCTGCGTGGTGGGCAGGCAAGCCTTTTTGCTCGCAAAGGGTGCGGTATTCCTTGTGTGTGATGTAGTCTTCGGGGCTTTGTTCGAGCTGGGTGCGCACTGCATACCAATCTTTGTTCCAAATTTCTTGCGTATTAGGCAAGGCGGTTAATTGTGTGACTATGGCTTCGCGCAGGGCTTCGATGCCCTTGCCTGTTTTGCACGAAGTCTTGTAAAAATCTATGATATGCGGGAACTTGCTTTTCCAATCGCGTTGATTGATTTCGTCTTCGTAGATGTCCACCTTGTTTTGCACCACGAGGATAGGCGCGTTATCGGAAAGCAACGAAACGACCTGTAGCCAATACTCAAACTTCGATTCTTTTTCGCCCTTGCGCGTTTCCCACACAAAGATATACACTGAGTTTTTGGTAAGGAAAAACTGATGTGTGCCGTAGTTGATTTCCTGCCCCGCAAAGTCCCATATATGCGCTGTGAAGGGTACTTCCTCGCCTGCTCGCCTGCACTCTTTCGGTGTCCATTGTTTGATGCGTATGCCTTTTGTGGTCTGGCGGTTGGGATGGAAGGTGTAATCTTCGGCACTCAATGCCTCTACTATCTCGGTCTTGCCTACGTCCCCCACGCCTATGATGATGAGCTTCGCCTCGTTCAGTTCCCTGCGGTCTCGCTTGTCTTGGATAGACTCCAAATACGCCCGCACTTCAGGCAAGACATTTTCTTTTTTATCAAAAACCTCTTTAGGCAGGTTTTGGATAGGATTTCCATACAAATACAATTCCTTCAAATGGGGCAAGGCGTTTAGGAAATCTAAAGAAATATGGGTAATTTGATTACTTACAAGTATCAACTTCTTTAGGTTTATCAGCTTTTGCAGGGGCGTTATATCCGTGATTTGGTTATTCTGAAGCCTCAATCTATGTAGGTTTATTAGCGTTTGTAAGGGCTTTATATCTGTGATTTGGTTATTATCAAGCAATAGTTCCCGTAGGTTTGTGAGTTTTTGCAGGGGTGTTATATCTGTAATTTGGTTGTTCCAAAGTACCAATTTTTGTAGGTTTGTCAATTTTTGCAAGGGTGTTATATCTGTGATTTGGCTATGGTCAAGATGTAACACTTCTAAATATGTGTAAGTGCTTATCTTTTGGAGGTCTTGGTTGGTTATTCCTTTGTCTGATAAATAAAGTTTTGTGTCTGCTTCTGTTAGGTTCGCTAATATTTCATCAAGACTTGGTTTAGGCAAGATTTTTTCTTTTGTTTGTTCCTTTTGCTTTGGGGTAGGCAAGGGCTTTGTAGGCGTTTCCACACCGAACACACGCAAAAAGCGGTAGAACCAAAGGGCAAAAAAACGGAATAGTGCGTTCATACGATAACGGGGAGTAGGCATTTGATTTATCAAATGCTCATGATTTATCAAATGCAAAGCAAAGATAGGGGGAAATGTGGATTTGGCAACAAAAAAAGACTACAAAAATTGGCTGAAAACTATGCTTTTTGTGCGTAATGGATAGGTTGTACTAAAATAAAATTTAAAACGCGCCAAAAATTTAACACGGAGATACGGAGAAACACAAAGAAACACGGAGTTCTTTGTGTAGCTCTGTGGTTCTCCATACCTCTGTGGTGTTTTTTTATGCAAGTCAAGAGTTATTTTAGTATAATTGGGGAGCAAGAAATATACACATATCAGAAGTCATGTTGTTCTAACCCTTAGGGTGGCATAGCTAATCAATTCATTATGAATTGATTAGCTATGCCACCCTA
>RDXI01000067.1 GCA_004292795.1 Bacteroidota bacterium
GCAAAACATTGGGGCGTATGGCGTGGAAGTAAAGCAATACATCACACAAGTACGGGCTTATCACTTGCCTACAGGCGAGCTACATACGATTTCACGAGAAGATTGTGCCTTTGGGTATCGAAGCAGTATTTTCAAGACTACCGCCAAAGGGCAATATTGCATCACTGCAGTCGAGTTTGTCTTGCCTACTGTGCCGAATTTGCAACTTGCCTACGGAGATATACAAAAGACGCTGGAAAGTTGGGGCATCGCGTCGCCTACCCCGCAAGACGTGAGTCGTGCTGTGGTGCATATTCGCCAAAGCAAACTACCAAACCCTGCCGAGATAGGCAATGCGGGCAGTTTTTTTAAAAATCCTGAAATTCCCAAAACGCAATGGGAGGCTTTGCAAGTACGTTTTCCTTCGCTTCCCTCCTACCCCACTACCCAAGCCGACATGGTAAAAGTACCTGCGGGTTGGCTCATCGAGCAAGCGGGTTGGAAAGGCTATCGCTTAGGTGATGCAGGCGTACACGCCAAACAAGCCCTTGTATTGGTGAATTATGGCAATGCCACAGGCTCGCAAATTTGGCAGTTGGCGCAAGATATTCAACAAGATGTCCTCGAAAAGTTTGGTATCAAACTTCAGGCAGAAGTGAATTTGGTTTAAAACAAGATATAACATTTTTTGCAGGAATGTAGGCAAGCAAAAATATGCTTACATCTTCATCAACCTTGTTTCCAAGATTTCTTTGAACTTTCTCAGCATAGCGATAATTTGCAACAAATCTTCGCGCTCTGTGCTGATGTAAGCAGGCGAAATACAATATTCCTTGCCTTCCATGATTACGAAAGTCCATTGCTTGCCTACCACTTCCACGCCATACAAAGGCAAAGGCTTTTCATTTTTGGATTGTGCAATCAAAAACGCCTCTAAAATCTGCGCCATAGGCTCGCCTGTGGGATTTAGCACGGGTTTGTACTCTTGAAAGTGAAAAAAAGGCTGTTTGATGACGTTCATATAGCCTGAAGCTACCATAAAATCAGTTTTAGCTACTAATTTTATGTCTTCTACTATGCCTGATATGGTTCTGTCGAAACAAGTGGTAATGCCATTGCCTTCTACCAAAAGCCCTAAATCTATAATGGGAGCGATAAATTTCATTTTGAGGTCTTCTTCGCCCCAGCCACTAATATTGGTAATGGCTCTTTTGAGAGAAGTATCAAATCGTTCTTGTTCGTTGCTTGTAAAGGTAGGCAAGGGAGCTTCGAGCCATTCTTGCATAAGAGGCGTTTGATATTCTCGAATGGGCTTCAAATTGAAGGTAAGTACCAGTTCAGCCTCTTTCCAATTTTTTTTTACTTCCGATTCGTTATTTTGTTTCTTTTTCATACAAATACGCGATTTTAGAAGCAAAGATACGCAAAAAACCTTGTATTTTCCTAAAATTTATACGACTTTGCGATATGATAAAACACTTTTCCGAACAATGACTACACAGCGTCCAGCCTTGCCTGCACCCCTATCCTCAAAAACAAAAACAATGACATTTATCATTTTTGTAATTTGGTCGTTATAGTGTATATTTGCTGTTTGAAACTAAGCAAGTGCAAGATGCTAACAAGAAAAATTACTGATATTGTACAAGAAAACTACCAGTATGCTTCCATACTCCACGAGTTTGGCTTGCCTTTCTATGAATATACCGAACAAACGCTTGCCGAAGCCTGCCAAGCCAAAGGACTGAACGTGGCTCAAGTAGTGCGTGGTTTGGAGGCTATCCATAAAGTAAACGCCATTCCTGTTTGGCAGGATTACCCTATAGAGTTGGTTATCCATTATTTGCGCCTCACACACAAGATTTTTATTCAAGAAAAATTGCCTTATATGGCAAACCTTGTGCGCAATCTCAAGCCCTTGCCTACCCTGCCCAAAGCTACGCAAATGCTCATTCGTGATTTGCAGTGGCTGTTTCCGCTATTCCACGAAGATTTTACCAAACACATTCAAGACGAGGAAGACACGCTTTTTCGCTACATTCTTACCCTCGTACAAGCCCAACAAGGCACGTGCAAATTAGGCGAGTTGCACTATCAAATGGAGCGTTACTCTATCCAATATTTTGCCCTCGAACACCACACGCATGACGATGAAATGTTGGGCATACGCGAGCTAACCAATGGCTATACGCTTGAACCTGCCTACGATTTGCACCTTGCTGTACTTTTCGAAGAACTCAAAGCCCTTGAGTCTGCCCTCATCACCCACGCTCAAGTGGAAGACGAAATTTTGTTTGTGAAAGCCTTGCGCCTCGAGCAACAAGTTCGTGCTACGCTCAAGCTGAAAAGCACGTGGAACTAATAAAAAAGCCTCTCCAAGCCTTTGGAGAGGTAGGTATAAGGTTTTATGTAGCTTACTTGTAGAATAGAGGAGGCATCTCCCCTACCCTACAACCAAAACCTGTATTGTTGTAGCATCAAGTATTATTTCACCACAAGTTCTATGTCGAGATTGATGAGTGATTTGAAGTCATTGCCAGATTCTTCCATGTCTTCATCACCATCATCAAAATACCATTTTACCCCTACTTTTGCGTTGCTTTCGGCTATTTTCTCCAACTTGCGCAAAATGTCAAGGATACATTTAGATGAACTCGTATTGAAGTATTCAAGGTTGAAAACGACCTGCGTTTCCCCTTGAGGTTGTTGTACATATTGGTCGAGCCAATCAAATAGCTGTTTGTAAAAGCTGATTGCGTTTTCGGGAATAGAACGACCAGACATTTCGATGGAACCCTCGTCGGGATTGCAATAGATGGAGGGAGTTCTGTCGGTTTTGTCGATTCTCAATATTTCCATGATAACAGATGATAGTAGTTTAATTGGATTTCACAGGCACTTTTACCTGCAAGCTATAAAAACAATATTTGTCGTTTACGTCGTCAAAGCTGTAGGTGATTTTCTCACCCGATTTGCGCGCCATGTCTATCAAGCCCAACCCTGCCCCGCCTGTGTCGGTTTGTTGTTGTAGGCTGATGATTTGCTTGTAAAACTCCTTCAGTTCTTCAGGAGGCATTAGGTTCACCTTGTTGATTTT
Source organism: Bacteroidota bacterium (assembly GCA_004292795.1). GTDB lineage: Bacteria > Bacteroidota > Bacteroidia > Cytophagales > Microscillaceae > RDXI01. The sequence continues at coordinate 3,077 of RDXI01000067.1, forward strand.
GGCTTCAAGTTTGGTAACGCGGTCGCGAAACATATAGTTACCTGTAATGATATAGTAAGCATCACCTGTACGGCGAATCATCAACGTTGCGGCGTGATAATACGCTTCCTCTTCAGGAATAGGCTGGTATTGTTGGTAGTTGTAAATATTTTGCAAACATTCCAATAAGACGCTAAAAACCTTTTTACGCACCTTTAAGTCCTCGTTTTTCCGTTCCAGACGGTCATCGAGGAGTTGAAGAATAGAGGTGAGAAGGTTATTGGTTATTTCCCCTTTGAAATACAGAATGACTTGGTCATCTTGCATTTTCTTGAAGTATTCATACACATTCAGCATGCCACGAGCATTTAAGTAATACTACCTACTAAGTACGCAAAAAGTTTGCAAAAATTCGACATCACACATAAAAAACGACTGTTTTTTATTTTATTGTGTTATGTTTGCGCAAAATTACGTAAAATCTTTTAATATATCTCACAAAAAAACAAAAGTATTTTTTTCATTTTTTTTTATTCTATGCAAAATCTCGCTCAAATCATTGAAAAAGCGTGGCAAGACCGCGCCCTACTCGCTCAAAAGGAAACAATCGAGGCTATTCGCCATGTAGTCGATTTGTTGGACAAAGGCGAAATTAGAGTCGCCTCGCCTACCGAAAACGGCTGGCAAGTGCAAGAATGGGTAAAAAAAGCGGTCATTCTGTACTTCCCTATCCAACAAATGCAAACTATGGAGGTGGGCATTTATGAATACCACGACAAAATTCCGCTAAAACGCGACTATGCAAGCAAAGGTGTTCGTGTAGTGCCTTCGGCAGTGGCTCGCTATGGCTCTTTTATCGCAAGCGGGGTTATTTTGATGCCTTCTTATGTGAATATTGGCGCGTATGTGGACAGTGGCACGATGGTCGACACATGGGCGACTGTAGGGAGTTGCGCCCAAATAGGCAAGAATGTTCATCTTAGCGGTGGCGTGGGCGTGGGTGGAGTGCTTGAACCTGTGCAAGCCTCGCCTGTGATAGTAGAAGATGGCGCGTTCATTGGCTCGCGTTGTATTTTGGTGGAGGGTGTGCGTATAGGCAAGGAGGCTGTTTTGGGGGCAAATGTTGTGCTTACTGCCAGCTCCAAAATTATTGATGTTACGGGTGCTGTAGCTATAGAATATAAGGGCTATGTGCCAGAGCGTTCTGTGGTCATTCCGGGTAGCTATGCCAAGTCCTTTCCTGCAGGCGAGTATCATGTGCCTTGCGCCCTCATCATAGGCAAGCGCAAAGAAAGTACCGACCTCAAGACTTCGCTCAACGATGCCCTTCGTGAAAACAACGTTTCGGTATAGTTGCAAATTTTTCATCTTTCATCTTTCATCTCTCATCTCTCATCTCTCATCTTTCATCTCTTTTGGATTATATTCTCATTCTGACAGGACTCGCCGCGTTTGTGGCGGGTTTTGTTGATGCTATAGTAGGCGGAGGCGGTTTGGTGCAAGCCCCTGCTATGCTCATTTTGTACCCGCAATTATCTGTGCTGACTGTGATAGGCACTAATCGCTTGTCTTCTTTTTCGGGTACGCTCATGGCGGGCTATCAATATGCCCGCAAATTTCAAATGCCTTGGAAAGTGATTTTGTATGCGGGTATAGGCGCGACAATATGTGCGTATATAGGTGCGTTGTATGCGAGCTTTTTACCTGAAAAATCATTGAAAATCCTTTTGTTGGTTGTGATGACGTTGTTGGCTGTTTATACTTTTTTTAAAAAGGAATTGGGGCAAACAGGCGCGGAAGTGCAAGAAACGCCTTCTTTGTTATACAAAAGTTTGCTTTTGGGCGCAGTAATTGGTTTTTACAATGGTTTTGTGGGACCTGGCACGGGGACGCTGTTGGTGTTTGGGTTTGTAGTGGGTTTGCGTTTTAGCTTTTTGCAAGGTTCAGGCATAGCCAAGTTTGTGAATGTGATAGCCGACATTTCTTCGTTAGCGTTTTTCTTGTTTCAGGGGTTGGTATTGTTTCATTTAGCCTTGCCTATGTTGGTGTGCAATGTGTTGGGTTCGTATTTGGGCAGTCGTTTGGCTGTTTTGAAAGGGAGTTCGTTCATTCGGATTATGTTCATCGTGGTTGTTACGGTATTGATAGGCAAGTTTGGGTATGATGTGTTAATGAAGTAATATCAAAAATGCGTATTGACCACAAGAACACAAGGGCACGAAGCCTATTTTTACCTTTTTCCTTGTGTTCTTGTGTCCTTGTGGTAAAATTTTGTGGGCAAGTTAATTTTGATTTCAGTATCAGGTTTGGCTTAACGTCACTTTAACAGCCCTTTTTGTAGCATTGTGTTATTTTTGCCCACTTATCAGCAAAATCTAAAAACCAATACTTCCATGTTACGCTCTTTTTCAGTTCGTTTTTTGCTTATTGCCTTGCTCTTTGCGGGTGTGGCGTGCAGGTCAAGCAGGCAAGCCTTCCAAGATGGCGATTATGAAACGGCTATCCGTATGTGTGTATCCAAACTACGCGACAATCCGCGCCACAAAAAGTCTATAGAAGTGATAGCGCAAGCCTACCCACAATTTTTGAGCAAAGCCCAAAACGACATACAACGCTATAAAAGTAGCCCCGAAGTAGGCAAGTGGGTAAGCGTGATACGAGTCTATGAGCGTATCCACAGCGTCCATGATGCTATCCAAACTTGCCCGAAAGCGTGGGAAGTGATAGGCTCGCCTATGCGCTTCGATGCCTCTTTGCAAGAAGCCAAACGCAATGCGTCCCAAAACTATTATGACGAAGGTATGAAGTTTTTGGCAAAAGGTACTTTCAAAGATGCTCGCACTGCCTACGAACATTTCGAACAAGCCCAAGCCTATTATCCCAACATCAGTTCGGACATCAAAGCTCGCCTACAAGAAGCCAAACTAAAGGCAACCATTCATGTAGAGTTGTGCTTAATGCCTTTGAATCAAGCCTTTACGCAATATGGCATTACGGATAGGGTTTCGCAAAATGCTTTCAGTTCCTATGCTTCGAGCATCAACAAACGCGCCTTTATGGAATGTGATTTTGTGCAAGAGCCACAACCCGACTCCGAAGTGATAGATGACCGCATAGCTTTAGCCTACACGCGCTTTATGCCTGAAGCCTCGCAATACAAAGAAGAAACCATACAACGCGAAAAGGTAATCAAAAAAGATAGCACAGAGGAAACCATACGCGCCACGATAAGCCTGCGCGAAAAAAGCATCAAAGCCTCTTGCACGATAGAAATACGCATCACAGAGGCAGAAACAGGCAAGATATTACTCAATGAAACCGTACAGGCTTCATACAGTTGGCGCACTGATTGGATTGTGATGCTCAAAGGCGATACTCGCGCCTTGAGCGACAAGGAGCGCGAACAACTCGGAGAACGTGAGGCAACCTCGCCTACCAATCAAGCCATTTTCGAAGCCTTGCAAAAGGATATTGCCAAAAAGGTACAAGCCAAAATTGATGCTTACTACAGGTAGGCAAGCCTGCCAAAGACAAAAAAAAACGGTTCGAATGCTACGAACCGCTTTTTCTTTTAACAAAACTTTATTTTATGGTTATTCCTTAGGTGTATAAACCGAGGTAGGCGTGTTTTTGCTGTTGCGGTTGGCTATCATGGCTACCAGCTTGCCTACCAACGCGATAGTATAATCTGTTAATTGATACATAACAGGCACAACCAAGAGCGTCAAGAACATCGAGCTTGTCAGACCGCCAATAAGCACCCAAGCCAAGCCGTTTTTCCATTCTGCTCCTGCGCCACTTGCGAGAGCCAAAGGAAGCATACCTATTACCATAGCCACTGTAGTCATCAGGATAGGACGTAGGCGAGTTTGCCCCGACTCTATCAAAGCATCAAAGGTAGTCGCGCCTTCTTTCTTTCGGTGCGTGGCAAAGTCCACCAACAAAATAGCGTTTTTCGCCACCAAACCAATCAACATAATCATACCCAATCCTGAAAAGATATTCAACGACTGCATCGTGAGGGCAAGTGCCAACAACGCGCCAATCATAGCCACAGGAATAGAGAACAACACCACAAAAGGATAGATATATGAGTCATACAAAGCGACCATAATCAGATACACGAACAAGATAGAAGCCATCAAAGCCGTACCCATACTGCCCGCCGCATCACCTTGCATTTTCAAATCGCCATCTAAGTCCATTGAAACGCCTTTAGGCATAGGGTTTTGGTCGACAATAGCCAACATTTCCCCCCCTACAGTTCCCACAGGGCGACCAATTACTTGTGACTCAAGCGTTACAGCAGATACTCTTGACCTACGCTCCAAACGCGCCGCGCCTGTAGTTTGGCTAATTTGGGCAAATTGCGAAAGTTTTACTTGTTCGCCACGATTATTTACAAAAATAAGGGAGGCAAGGTCATCAACATTTTTGCGGTCAAAGGCATCGAGTTTCACGTTGATGTCGTACTCATATACATCAGGCTTGAATTTCGAATCATTGTAGCCACTGAAAGCTGTTTGCATCACACCGCCCACCATATCCATCGACAAGCCAAGTTCTGCCATACGGCGTTTGTCAAGGTTTACGTTGATTTCAGGGTTGCCCGTTTCTACAGTAAGTTTGGTACTTGATGCGCCCGGTACTTTCTTTGCCAATGCTTTGATTTTCTCAGCATATTTATACAAAACTTCGGTGTCCGAACCTCTGAAAATGATTTGGATAGGGGCATCATTCGCGCCACCCATGATAGACATTTGGCTGGTTTGGATTTTCGCGCCCGGTATTTTGGAGGTAAGGTCGTTTTTCACTTTGTTTGCCATAAAGTCCGAAGAAATATTGCGTTCTTCTTTAGGCACCATTTTTACGTTTATTTCTGACTTGTAAGCCGAGCCTTGCGGTTCGAGGATACTACTTGACGCGCCTACAGACGTAATAACTTTCGTGATTTCGGGGTATTTCAACAACTCTTTTTCTACTTGTTGCGTGATTTTGTTGGTTTGGTCAAGGATAGCATCTTTGGGCAATTCTACATTGATGATAAACTCGCCTTGGTCGCCCATAGCCACAAACTCGCCTCCGATATAGCCTTGCGTTACCAACAAGAAAGAGCTAAAGAACAATACTATAGTAACTGTCAAAACGGTTATGCGTGTAGCAATATTTTTCAAACACCAACGCAATACATCTGCATACGCGTGTGTGAAGGCATCTAAGGCTCTCTCGAACATCAACAAGAACCAAGAAAAAGGATTCTTGCCTGTCAAATGCTCTAATTTTGCAAAACGTGATGCCAACAAAGGCGTAATCGTGAAAGATACGAACAAGCTCATCAACGTAGAAACTACCACTACCAAACAAAATTGGCGCATGATGTTCGCAATAATGCCATCAACCAACGAAATAGGCAAGAACACCACCACGTCCACAAGCGTTATGGACATAGCCGTAAAGCCAATTTCATTCCTGCCATCAAGCGAAGCAGTGCGTTTGTCTTTGCCCATTTCCAAGTGGCGTTGTATATTTTCCAAAACCACAATAGAGTCATCGACCAAAATACCCACTACCAACGAAAGAGCCAACAACGTCATCAAATTGAGCGTAAAGCCCAAGATATACATACCTATAAAAGTCGTAACCAACGAAGCAGGTATAGCAATCATAACGATAACTGCATTGCGGAAACTATGCAAAAACAACAACATTACCGCCGCCACCAAGATAATCGCAATACCCAAATCGTGCATTACTGCTTCCGCCGCTTCCATAGTGAAAACAGTGGTATCTTGTGCTACTTCAAAATGTACACCCTGTGCCTTAAATTCCTTCTCAAGGCTTTCGAGTTCTTTTAGTACGTCTTCTTTTACTTGTACTGCATTGGCATCAGATTGTTTGATGAGCATCAAACCAATGGCATTTTCTTGGTTGATTGCCATGATGCTTTCGGCTTCTTTTTGCGTATCTTGTACTTCAGCAACTTTGCTTAGTTGGATAGGCGAGCCATTGTCATCTGTAGCGATAACCACATTTTCGAGGTCGCGCAGGTTTCTGAACTTGCCTGCCAAACGTATAATGTTTTGATTTTCAGACGTTTTAATCTTGCCTGTAGGAAAGTCCATGTTCGAGCTTTGGATAGCTTGGCGCACTTGCATGATAGACACGCGGTAGGCTTCCAATTTTTTCGCATCAATATTCACACGAATTTCGCGCTCCTCGCCTCCTACAATGCTCAACTGCCCCACGCCTCCGATTTTAGAAATGGCGGGCTGTACGCGCTGTTTCACAATGTCGTATAGTTCTGTAGGCGGTAGTGTAGCCGTGATGCCAATACGAATGATAGGCATTTCGCTAAAGCTGATTTTGTTGATAGAGGGCGTTCTGATGTCTTTAGGCAAGGTCGCAATGATAGCGTTTACTTTGCGTTGGGCATCTTGCATCGATTTGTCGGATTTTGTGCCGGGCTTCAACTGCACAAACACCAACGAAACGCCCTCTTGTGAATAAGAGCGTATATTTTCGATGCTTTCCAAAGAGGCTACAGCATCTTCTATTTTTTTGGTAACAGAGTTTTCCACTTCGGAAGGCGAGGCACCGGGGTAAATGGTCATCACATTGAAGACAGGAAAGTCCATTTTGGGCAAAAGCTCATAGCCCAAAGCGTAGTAGCTGATGTAGCCCAAGAAAGTCAAGACTGTAAAAATCACGACTATGAGGCTTGGTCTTTTAATAGCAATTTCGGTTAAAGACATGGTATATGGTTGAGTTGTTGGTTATTCGTTGTTCGGTTTAAAGATTTTTGTTAGGTTTGTTAAAAGTAGTTAGTTCTGTAAAAAAAGAACCAATTTAGCGCATAAAAAGGCGTTTGGAACGCCCTTGCCTACTTTTGCTATATTAACAATGCAAAGTAAAGCAATGTTTTGCAAAAATGCAATGTTTTGGCAATATTTTTTTGCTGAAATGTAGTTTTTGGGGTACGAAGCGTAGAATTGGGTAGGCGAGGCAGGGAAGTTTTATTTCGATCCTGAAAAAAATTGCAGTAAAAAAGGCTTTTTCAAGCTATTTAAGCACTTTTTTGAAGTTTCCCATATAATTTTTTAATTTAAATTTGGTCGATTAGTTCTTTTTTTCTTACTTTGCAAGTCAAAAAAGTAAACGGATATGTATGTTTGTATGACAATTTTTGTGAAAAAGTACATTTTCTACACAAATTATCATAGGAGTATATCAAACCTCTTGCAAAAATCCGTTTCCTTTCTTCAAAATGGAGAAAGGGCAGGAATAGAGGTCTTTAGAAATACTTTCTCAAGAAGTCTATTCAATACCCCTTAACCAAATGACAATCTCTACAACTATGAAAAAAATACTTTTCCTTTTTCTTTGTTTTATACACCTGAGTAGTTTTGCGCAAGATATACAAATCTTGTCTAAACAGGACTCTACAGAAGTTCCCTATGTTGATGTTATATATTTTGCCAATGACTCTATCGTGGGTGGTACCTACACAGATGAAGATGGGAAAGTTACCCTTAAAATTCCTCTACAATGTAATACGATTGAATTTTCGACTATGGGCTATAATACAGTGAAAATAAGTAAAAAAGATTTGAATAGTGTCATTTATTTGGAGGAGCTACCCATGCCTTTACATGAGATTGTACTTACCTCTTCAAAAATTAAGAAGAAAAAAGCTACAAAATTGGGCTATCCTATCAAACATAAACGTTACTCTTTTAATGTAAAGGATGGGCTTGAAGTAGTTACCTTATTTAAGCCCAATACCCAAAACCAAAGAAAGCTATACGCATTTCTTTTTTATTTGACAGATAAAGGTTTTGAATTTCCAGATGATTACGCATCTGTATTTAGAATCGTTTTCTATGAAAATAACGATAATAAACCTTACAAACAAATCCATATAAAAGATGAGAAACAACAAGTTTTTACCATAAATGCTAAGCAGTATGGGAAAATTAAATTAAATATTGACCGTTTAAATATAACGTTGCCCCAAGAAGGGTTATTTGTAGGCATTGAGTACATAGGATTTATGGAGGGAAATGGCAAAGATATACAAAAAAATATTGAATCCGAAGAAGAATCGTTCAAACAACCTTCAATATCTTTTTTAAAGCAGAAAAAAGCAGAAAAAACTTATATAAGATGGAAATTTAAGGAAAAGGGTAAAAATTGGCTTGACACTCACGCATATAAGAATAGTCTTTTTTCATTTTTGAAAGAAAACGAGCATTTTACTCCTGCTTTTGCTATAGAGGTGTACTAATAAACCTTATTTTTATGAAGAACTTACTTTTATTTATCCTTTTCTTACCTACTGTAATTTTTGCACAAAATATTCAAATTTTGAGTAAACAAGACTCCACAGAAGTCCCCTACGCTAATATTGTATATTATGCCAATGATTCTATCATCGACGGCATATATACAGACGAAGATGGCAAAGCTATCCTTAACCTCCCTCTGTCATGTAACATCATTGAATTTTCGGCTATGGGCTATGATGCAGTGAAAATAAGTAAAAAAGATTTAAATAGTGTCATTTATTTGGAGGAGCTACCCCTGCCCTTACATGAGATTGTACTTACCTCTTCAAAAATTAAGAAGAGAAAAACTACAAAATTAGGCTATCCTATCAAAAGCAAGAATAACTTTTTTAGTGTGGCTCAAGGGCTTGAACTGGTAACCTTATTGAAACCCAATACCCAAGACCAAAGAAAAGTATCTGCGTTTCTTTTTTATTTGGAGGAATTTGAAAGGCAGGACAATCAGTCCTCTGTATTTAGGATAGTTTTCTATGAAAATGTAGCTAATAAACCGGGCAAGCAAATCCATATAAAGGATGGGAAGCAACAAGTTTTTACCATAAACCCTCGTCAGTATGGGAAAATTAAATTGAATATTGACCACTTAAATATAGCGTTGCCCAAAGAAGGTTTATTTGTAGGCATTGAGTACTTAGGGTTTATGGAAGCGAATAGCAAAGACATACAACAAAAAATTGAAGTCGGTGAAGATGTTCGTAAACGACCTTATGTATCTTTTTTAAAGCAAAAAAAAGAGGCAAAAACGTACATGAGATCTAAATTTAAGAAAAAAGGTAAAGGCTGGCTTGATACTGATACATTCTTGCTTAAGATGTTTTCTGATGTGGATTTGAAAGAAAATGAGTATTTTGCGCCTGCTTTTGCTATAGAGGTGTACTAATAAACCTTATTTTTATGAAGAACTTACTTTTATTTATCCTTTTCTTACCTACTGCAATTTTTGCACAAAATATTCAAATTTTGAGTAAAGAAGATTCTACAGAAGTGCCATACGCTAACATTGTGTATTTTGCCAATGATTCTATCGTGGGTGGTATATACACCGATGAAGATGGGAAAATTGCCCTTAAAATCCCTCTACAATGCAATAAGATTGAATTTTCGGCTATGGGCTATGATACAGTGAGAATAAATAAAAGTAATTTGAAGCCTATCATTTATTTGGAAGAACTGCCAATGCCCTTACATGAAATTGTACTCACCCCTTCAAAAACTAAGAAGAGAAAAACTACAAAATTGGGCTACCCTATCAAAGGCAATTATAATTACTATAGTGTGTGGAATGGGCTTGAAGTGGTTACCTTATTTAAACCTACTATCCAAGACCAAAGAAAGCTGTCTGCTTTTCTTTTTTATTTGAGAGATACAGGTTTTAAAACCCCTGATGGTTATTCATCGGTGTTTAAAATTGTTTTCTATGAAAATGTAGCTAATAAACCATACAAAAAAATAAGTGTAAAAGATGAAAAGCGACAAGTTTTTACCATAACCCCTAATCAGCATGGAAAAGTTAAATTAAATATAGACCATTTGAATATGGCGTTGCCCAAAGAAGGATTATTTATAGGCATTGAGTATATAGGGTTTACGGAGGCTAATAGCAAAGATGTAAAAGAGAATGCTAAATTCGAAGAAGATGTATTTAGACAGCCTTTACTATCCTTTTTAAAATTGAAAAAAGCAGAAAAAAGTTATGTAAGAATTAAATTTAGTGAACCACATAAAAATTGGTCTGACGCAAACAATATTGATTTTTTCTCACCTTTGAAGGAAAATGAGCATTACGTTCCCGCTTTTGCTATAGAGGTGTACTAATTGGGGTATGAAGTGTAGGCTATCCTACCCCAAGTATGCTTGCCTGCCTGCTATTGCTTATTTATTCTTTCCTCCCTGCGTTGTCTTGCCTTCAAAATATCATTCGACGAACCGCGTGGAATGGCATTGATGAGGCGGCGCGTGTAGGGCGTTTTTTGTTGTTCGTAAATCTCATGCGCAAAGTCGATTTCTTCTATTTTACCCCTATTCATCACAATAATACGGTCTGCCATAAACTTCACTACCGAAAGGTCGTGAGAAATAAATATATAGGTAAGCTTAAACTCCTCTTTCAAGTCATTCAACAAGTTCAATACTTGGGCTTGTACAGATACATCAAGCGCGGAAACCGACTCGTCGGCTATGATAAGTTTGGGCTTCACTGCCAAAGTGCGTGCAATGCAAATCCGTTGGCGTTGCCCTCCCGAAAACTCATGCGGGTAGCGATAAAAATGGTCGGCTTGCATATTCACTTTTTCGAGCAACTCGATAGCCCATTCCTTGCATTTTTGGTAGGTAGGCAAGATTTTGTGCAACAGCATAGGCTCAATAATCGCCTGCCCAATGCTCATGCGCGGGTTCAGGGCAGAATACGGGTCTTGAAAAATAATTTGCATATCGCGCCTAATCTCGCGCATTTCCTTTCTTTTCAACGAATTGATGTGCTTGCCATCAAACATAATATCGCCTGATGTGGGTTCTATCAACCGCAAGATAGTTCGCCCCAACGTGGTTTTGCCACAGCCCGACTCGCCTACCAAACCTATAGTTTCGCCCTTATAGACATCAAAACTCACATCATCAACCGCGTTGAAATAGCCCGTTGTTCTTCTGAAAAGCCCTTGCTTGATAGGGAAATACGTTTTCAGGTTATTGACACTCAGGATAGGCTTTTGTTTGGCAAGTTCTTCGTTGTGTTCTTGTATTTCTTCCTCGCTAATGAAGTTAAAAAGCAAGGTTTCGCCCAACGATTGCCTTGTTTTTTCTGTAATCACACCGTCTTCATCTACTTCCATAAAGTCGCTTACGGTAGGCAAGACGCGCATTTTGATGTCCAAACGAGGACGGCAGGCAAGCAAGCCTTTCGTGTAAGGGTGAACAGGATTGTCGAACACATCAAGCGCGTCCCCATTCTCTACTACTTTGCCCTTATACATCACCACTACGTCATCTGCAATCTCGGCTACCACGCCCAAATCGTGTGTGATAAAAATCACCGCCGTATCGTGGTCAAAGCGTAAATTTTCCAATACTTCCAAAATGGCGCGTTGCACCGTAACGTCAAGTGCTGTCGTGGGTTCGTCTGCTATGATAAGGCTCGGCTGGCACGCCAACGCCCAGCCGCTTGCGAGCGGCATGCCGAGCCAGCAACTGCCATACGTGTGCAGGCCCCGCTGAGCCCGGGTCTGGCAGTTTTACCTTTTTAAAAAGCTCTATAGTGCGTTGCTTGGCTACTTTCGCGCTCACAGGCTCGTGTGCCATGATAGCCTCTACTACCTGATTGCCACACGTATAAACAGGATTGAGCGAGGTCATAGGCTCTTGAAAAATCATACCTATTTCCGCCCCTTGTATCTTGCGCAGTTCGGGAACGGACAGCTTCGTCAAGTCCACACGCCCTAATTGGCGCGTTTCGAACCAAATTTCGCCCTCCATTTTGCACTTGTGATTGTTGCGTAGCAAGCCCAAAATAGCCAAAGCCGTAACAGACTTGCCTGAACCTGACTCGCCTACTATGCTCAGGGTTTGCCCTTTGTATAGCGTGAAATTGAGGTTTTTAACAGCGACTACCGTTTCTTTTTCGGTTTGGAACGTAACCGTAAGGTCTTTGATTTCCAAAATAGGGATTTCGTGGGTTTGCATACGGCAAATATATTGTTTTTTTTGGAATTTTAAAATTTTCCTAAAAAACTTGCCTGCCTTTCCAAGTAAGAAACCACGTTTATTTAACTTATATCTTAATTTTGCACCTTATTTCAATACGTTATGTGGATAAACATAGGCGCGGGTTCAAATTATAGGCGCAAAAAAGCTGGACGAATCTTGCAACAGCCTTGCCCCCAATGCAATCAATATACTACGCTTCACGAAGTAGAAGTAGTAGAGCATATTTCCGTGTTTTTTGTACCCATTATGACCAAAACTAAAGAAGCAGACCCAACGCACAACCCAACGTTTGAGTGCGAGAAGTGCGAAGGCAAGTTTATGATGCGGGTACATCAACACGCGCCCCTCCCGCGTGAAGTAAGCGCGTTAGAACGTTTTTTGGTTTGGTTTTGGCGATTATTCAATCCTACTCCTGAAGCTCGCGCCAAAAAAGAATCAAAGCGCAAAGTACAAGAAGAAAAACGCAAAGCACAAGGCGTAGAGGCTGACTTGCAACGCCTCAAACGAGAAATGCAAAACAACCAAAAAGGCAATAGATAGCTTTTGTATTTTGTTTGAAATGTTTTTGCAGTAGGCAAGCACATCAAGCTATTTGGCTTGCCTACCAAACTGAACGCCCAAAAAGGCAAGAAAAAGCCGATTTAACAAAAAAAACGAGTGTTTTCGAGTAGGCATATTTTTGTATGTAGTTTTTATGTAATTTTGCATATAACCACTCCCCAAAAAGCTATGCCTTACCTACTCGCTCTTTTCCTTTGTCTTGCCTACCAAACAACACAAGCCCAATTTGCCCTCGAATCGCGTTTGGCTACGGGGCAATGGTGCAAAATAGGCATCACCCAAACAGGCATCTACAAAATAGATGCGTCTTTCCTGCAAAATGCAGGCTTCGATGTCAATACGCTCAATCCACAACATTTGCACGTGCATGGCTATGGCGGAGGTATGCTCCCACAAGCCAATGCTACCCCGCGCCTTGATGACTTGCCTGAAAATGCCGTATTCGTGCAGGGCGAACAAGATGGACGTTTTGATGCTGGAGATTATATCTTGTTCTATGGCGAAAGCTCCGATAAATGGTCGTACAACGCCAATGCGCAATTATTCGAACACGAAACCAATTTATATGCCGATACGACTTATTATTTCATCTGCCTCGAAAACCGTCCTGCTTCGCGTTTGGCTATCCAAGCCGAAACAGTGGGCGCGAATTTTGACGTAACACAATATGAAGAATTTGTGCATTACGAAAAAGACGAAACCAATTATTTGAAGTCAGGGCGCGAATGGTACGGCGAACCGCTTGGCACGCAAAACGATTATACCTTCAATTTTTCCTTGCCTGACATAATGGCGAACTCGCCTATCCGCATCACGTCTGCAGTCATGGCGCGGGACAGCCGAATAACGAATGTAGAAGTATATGCGAATGACGAACTCATTGGCACACAGGCGATTGATGCGGTGAATACTGACCCGTTTGGCTATGATTATCGAGGGCGCAATGCTATCAATACCTATACCAAAAACAGCAATGGCAATGCACAAGTAGCCGTAAAACTTCGCTACAAACAAAATGGCGGTTATGGCAATGGGTTTATAAATTATTTGACCATCAATTATAGGCGAGCTTTGGGCTATCCGAATGGCTTTTTTCGCTTTCGTTCCCTTGCTTCGGCTACAGGCTTATTTGATATTTTTGACCTAAAATGGCATACAAAATCTTTACAACTCATTGGTATAGAAGAAAATAAATTTTCAAAAGCCAACCTTTGCAGACGTATATAGCCTTTCGACCACAAGACACGCGCTCTCCTGCCTTTGTAGGCAAGGTTGCTAATCAGAACCTACACGCGCTCTTGCCTCCTGACGCGCTCTTTATTTGCCCGCCTATCTTCGAGGCAGAAGCCAAACGCTTGGCACAATTTCGCCAAACAAATGATGGGCTAACTGTAGAAGTCGTGAATACACAACGCATTTACAACGAATTTTCTTCGGGTAGGCAAGATATTACAGCTTTGCGCGATTTTGTGCGGTCTTTGTACCTGAAAAATCCTACCAAATTCAAGCACGTACTTTTGTTTGGTGATGGCTCTTTTGACTACAAAAACCGCATACCCAACAACACGAATTTTGTGCCTATTTACGAGTCGCGGGAGTCGTTGCAACCCATTTTTAGCCATTCTTCAGATGATTATTTCGGACTTTTGCAACTGAACGAAGGCGAGTGGGAAGAGGTGCAAGACGCGCCACAAAGCCTTGAGGTGGGCATTGGTCGCTTGCCTGTGAAAAACACAACGGAAGCAAGATGGATAGTCGATAAATTGATTGCCTACAGCAGTCAGCGGGAGCGTTTGGGCGAATGGCGCAATGATATTATTTTTGTGGCTGATGATGGCGATAGCAATGCACACCAACAACACGCAGAACAGTTGGCAGAATGGCTCGAAAACAATGCCCCCGCCACACGCTCCAAAAAGTTGTATATGGACATTTTTGAGCAAATTTCTACGCCTTCAGGGGAACGTTGCCCTGATGTTACCAACGGCTTGCAAGAGGCTATTCGCAATGGCGGTTTGATAGTGAATTATGCAGGACACGGCTCGGAATCGGTTTGGGCGCAAGAGAAATTATTGGAAAATGAGCAGATTCCTACGTGGCGAAACCGCTATCGTTTGCCTCTTTTCATTACGGCTACTTGCGAGTTTGGGCGTTATGACAATCCGTATGAGGTGTCAGGCGCGGAAAAAATCTTGCTTGATGTGCAGGGCGGAGGCATTGGTTTGATAACGACCACACGCCCCGTTTTTTCGAGTACGAACTTGCTTTTGAACCAAGCCTTTTATGAGAGTGCCTTTCCTGCCAATGGCGCGCCTATGCCTCGATTGGGCGACATCATTCGCTATACGAAAAACCACAGCAATACAGGCGTGATTAACCGCAATTTCGCGTTATTAGGCGACCCGACTATGCGTCTTGCCTACCCTACCCGCCAAGCAGTGCTTACGAACTTGCCTACTGAAATCAAAGCCTTGCAACCCGTAACTTTGGAGGGCGAAATTCAAGAAAACAATGCTTTAGTAAGCAATTTTAATGGCGTTATCACTGTAACGGTTTTTGACAAAAGGCGCACCTTGCAAACGCGAGGCACAGAGTCGCAAAAAATGGACTACAAAATGCGCGACATTGTGCTTTTCAAAGGGCAGGCAAGGGTAGTGAATGGGCGTTTTGCTATCAATTTTATTGCGCCAAAAGATATTCGCTACAATTTCGGCACAGGCAAGGTACAACTCTATGCGCAACACGACACCGAAAACACAGACGCAAGTGGCGCAAACAGCACTATAGTAGTGGGCGGAAGTTATACCTCGCCTGCCACAGACAACACGCCTCCGAAAATTACGCTTTACATGGACTCGCCTGCTTTTGTTTCTGGCGGGGAAGTTTCGCGTGAAAGTACGTTTTGGGCGGTCTTGGAAGATGAAAGTGGCATCAACATTTCACAGGCGAGTTTGGGACATGAGATTGTGGCAATCATTGATAATCAAGTAGATAAGCCTATCATTTTGAACGATTATTTTATGGCTGAAATAGGCACATACAAAAAGGGCAAACTTGCCTACCTCCTTTCGGGTTTGCAGGCAGGCAAGCACAATATTCGTTTGAAGGTGTGGGACATTCACAACAATTCGAATGAGGCGAGCATCGAGTTCATAGTGCGCGACAAAACGCCTATCAACATCACAGAATCGGTTGTGTTTCCTAATCCGAACAGTGGCAAGCCGTTTAATTTCTGTTTTCGCCACGACCAAACCGACAACGAACTGCAAGCCACCCTCGAAATATATGACGCACAAGGGCGTTTCGTGCAACGCATCACAGGCAAGGACTTTTACGCCACCGAAACGATAACCTTCGAATGGAAGCCCTCTCCTACCCTATCGGCTGGCACGTACATTTACAAACTTTCCTTGTATTCGCCCCAAACTTTCGCAGTGGGCAGTTTGGTAGGCAAGTTAGTAATCGATTTTTAACTTTTGATTGTTATGGCGAAAAAATTGCATTTTTATTTCCTATCCTTCGAGTCAATGATTATCGTAACGGGTCCGTCATTGGTAAGGTTGATTTGCATATCTGCCCCGAAAACGCCTGTTTGAATGGGCTTGTTCATCACATTCTCCAACGCACCTACGACTTGTTCGTACAAGGGTATAGCCACTTCGGGACGCGCCGCGCCCAAGAAAGAAGGGCGATTGCCTTTTTTGGTGCTTGCGTGCAGGGTGAACTGACTCACGAGCAAAATATCGCCTTCGATGTCTTGCACAGAGCGGTTCATCTTGCCTTCTTCGTCAGCAAAAATACGCAACTGCGCAATTTTCGGCACAAGCCATTCCACATCTTCTTGCCCATCTTCGGGGGCAATGCCTATCAATACTACCAAGCCCTGCCCTATTTGGGCGTGCAGTGCATTGTCTATATGCAAGGTCGCTTGCCTCACGCGCTGTATGACTACTAACATTTGTTTTGTTGTTGTTTTATGGTTGATTGTTGTATGGTTATATGGTTGTATGGTTATATGGTTATATGGTTGATTGTTGTATGGTTGTATGGTTGATTGTTACCCTTCTACCTTTCCACCCTTCCACCCTTCTACCCCTCTACCTTTCTACCCACTCCCTAAAATCCTGCACTGTTTTTTCGGGTATTTCTTCCATAGGGATATGCCCCGCTTGCGGATAAATGATAACACGCGCTTGAGGCAAGTCCTTTTTGAATTTTTGGGCGTGACTCACAGGAATCCACACATCTTTCGCGCCCCATTGCACCAAAACGGGCATTTTCAGCTTCGGTATTTGTAGGTAAGCCGAGTCTTGATTGAGTTGGCATCTTGCCACAAAAGAAGCACGATTGCCTTCGCGCAGTCCGAGTTCGTAGTAGCGCGTTACCAACGAGTCGGTGATTTTGGAGTCATCACCATAGACTTGTTCGAGGTTGTTTCGAAACACAAATTTAGGCGTGATGTATTGCAAAACTTGATTTACAACGGGAGTGCGTGCCGCCCAAAACACCCAAGGCTTCGGGTTTTCGTTGGGATAGCCCGCCGCGTCTATCAAAAAAAGTTTCTTTACCGCGTCAGGGTAGGCAAGGGCGTATTGCCAACTGATATAACCACCCAAAGAATTTCCACCCAAGTAGCAAGAATCGATGCGCAATGTTTGCAGGAATGTATGCAATACACGCACATAATCCTTGCCTGCGTACAAATGTTGCGGGTGCGAGCCTGTCAGTCCGAAAGCAGGCAAGTCGAGCCTAATCACTTGATAATGAGGGCGCAAGGCTTCTACCCATTTGTCCCACGTATGCAAGGACGCACTCGTGCCGTGCAACAAGACGATAGGAAAGCCCTTGCCTTCGATGCGATAATGTACTTGCATACCTTCTATCTCCACGAAGCGCGAGGTAGCATTGGCGTATTTGGCTTTGAGCGTTGCTATAGGAATGTCAGCTGTGATGTTCCACCACAACGCCAAAGATAAAACGCCCAGAATGATAGCAACAATGTATTTTCTTTTGAAATTCATAACGATTTGCTTTTTTCCATTACTCCCAAAATTCCTTGCCTTTGGCATTGATGAAACCGCTTTGCTTGTCGCGCTGAACAGTAGCCAAGCCATTCGCAAAGTCGCGGGCTATTTTGTACCGAATAGGAATAACCAACGCGCCTTTTTTGTCAATGTAGCCAAACAGTTCGCCCTTGCGCACTACTGCCAACCCTTCCGAAAAAGAACGGCAATGTTCGTACTCAATGGGAATTGCCAATTTATTTTCTTGGTTCAAGATAGCCATTCTGTGCCTATCTACCACGATAGCCACGCCTTCATAAAAGTCTTCTGCATCTTCGAACTTAGGTTCTATGAACACCTTGCCTTCCCTGCTTAGGTAACCGAACAGCCTTTTTTTGACCAACCGCGCAAAGCCATCTTTGAAAGGATAAATCATATCGTACTCGAAGGGCAAAATTTCCTTGCCATATAGGTCTATCGCGCCCCACGTATTATCTTTTTTGGCAAAGGCAATGCCGAATTGATAAGGCGTGAGTTCTTGGTAAGTAGGCTCTGCGATAACCTTGCCTGCTTCGTCTGCTATGCCAAACATATCGCCCTCGCGGAAAACTACCCTTCCGCCTTGCGCTTGCACGTAGCGATTGTAGCGAAACGGCACAACTTCCTTGCCTGCCACGTCCACATAGCCAAATTTGCGCCCCTTGCCTGCCTTCAGCTTGCCTTCTTTAGGCAAGGACAATTCGTCATATTCGAAGGGAATAACGGCTCTGCCCGACTCATTGACTGCGCCCCATTTGCCGTTAGGTTCGCGTTGTGCAAGGGCAATGCCTTCTGTGAATTTTTCGAGTTTATAAAAACTGATAGGAATAATGATTTCGCCTTTGGTGTTAAGGTAGCCCCATTTGTTGTCTTTTTGGGCTAATATTTTGCCGTTTTCGCAATCCCACGCCCAATCAAATTCAGGCGGGGCTACGATTTGGTTGTTGGGTTTGATGAATCCATATTTGTTTTTAATCTTTACTTTGGCTACGCCTTCTCTGAAGACCGAAACGGCTTCGTATTGGGGCGCAATGTGTACCTTGCCAGAGTCATCAGCAAAGCCCCAAAGATTGGCTTTTTGATAAGGGACAAGGGGAATTTTGTTATCAATAGTGTTGTTTGTAGAGGCATTACAGCCTGCTAATACACTTAGGCACAAGCCCAAAACATACCACGAGTTACGCATAGCGCAAAATTAGGCATTTATTAGAAAACAAAAAACTTGAATTTTCCAAACGCTTGTGTATATTTGCAAGCTACCCTTTTTCCACCCTTTTTTATGACCTTAAATCGTTCTATCGCGCCCGAATTTCAACCTTTGCGCGAGTTACATATTTTGCCCTTGCAAACCATTTCGTTGCAAAATAACGCGCCTTTGCATTGGTTGGGAGCGGGAGACGCGCCTGTGTTGAAGCTCGAAGTCTTGTTTCACGTAGGGCAAGCCCACGAAAGCAAAAATGGCGTTAATCAACTCACCATCAAAATGTTGAGCGAAGGCACAAAGACCAAAAACGCAAGCGAAATCACCAATCACTTCGATTATTATGGAGCTTTTTTAGAAACAAGCGCGGGCAATGACCGCAGTTCGGTCATCTTGTACTGCCTCACAAAGCACCTCGAAAGCGTCTTGCCTGCTTTTTGCGACTTATTGACCGAGAGCATCTTTCCTGCACCCGAATTGCAGAAAGTACAACAAATCACCTCACAAAACCAGCGCGTACAAGAAGAAAAAAATAACTACCAAGCCCAAGTATTGTTCCGTGAGCATCTATTTGGTTTGGAAAATGCCTACGGCAAAACGCCCTCAAGTGCCGACTACTTGCACGTAACCCGCGAAGAAGTATTGGCACACTACACCCAATACATACAGCACAAAAACTTTGAGGTCTTTTTGGTGGGGCAGGTAGGCGAGGCAGAAGTCCGCTTGATAGACCAACATTTAGGCGCGATACAAACACAAGCACCCGAAATGCCCACGCCCCAAACCACGCATCTTGCCTACGCAGGCAAGGAAGTATTGCTCGAAAAGCCCGAAAGTCTGCAGTCCTCTGTGCGGGTAGGCAAGATAAGCATAGACCGCAAACACCCCGACTTCTTCGCCTTCAAAATCCTGAATGAAATTTTTGGCGGTTATTTCGGCTCGCGCCTCATGAGCAACATACGCGAAGACAAAGGCTATACGTATGGCATTTACTCCAGCATTATCAATATGCACCGCGTTACGTACCTAAGCATGGGCGCAGACGTGAAGAAAGAATTTACCACCAACACCATAGCCGAAATAAAGAAGGAAATGCACATCTTGCAAAACGACCTCGTACCCAAAGACGAACTCGAAAGAGTGCGCAATTATATGCTTGGTGCATTGGCAGGCAATATGAACACCGCCTTCGACCTTGTAGAAGTTTTCAAAGGCGTGTATTTCAGTGGCTTAGGCTATGATTATTACAAGAACTACGTACAAGCCATTCAAACCACCACTGCAGAACGACTGCGCGAAGTAGCCCAACAATACTTGCGCTATGGGGATATGCTGGAAATAGTAGTAGGCGGAAAGTAAAAACAATCATTCATAATACCCACCAATCTTATGAACCCACAGATAGCCAAAGCCATCGAACATCTGCGCACAGCCTATTACACAGGCTACTTTGATGTGATGGACACAATGCCCATTCCCACACAACACCAAAACGCTTACTACACCCAAAAACACATTTTTACTTCAGGGCAACCTTTGCCCCCCTTTTTTGCACAATCTTTGGACAGATTGGCAAAAGAAATAGCCAATACCATAGGAGGGCAAACCGATACCGACAAAGACAGCAAAGTCCCTAAATTTCTGACTACTGCCCCCTTTATGCCCACTATCTTTGTGGGCAGGCAAGCAGAATTGGAGGCAGTACACCACAGGCTGTTTGGAGGCGAAAACTTCCTGATGCTCGTCAATGGACAGGGAGGCATAGGCAAGACCACCTTTGCCTCCAAGTATTGGGCGCAGTACCAAAACGAATACAGCCATCTCGCCTTCCTCTATGCCGAAAACGGCATAGCACAAGCTATCCTAGCCTTGAGCGCGTGTTGGGTTTAGCATTCAAGACCGAACCCCTGCAAGAACAGCTCGAAATCTTAGTGCAGACCGTAACAAACCTGCAAAAGCCTTGCCTACTCATCTTAGACAATGCCAACGAAGAACAAGACCTGAACGACAACATAGTCTTTTTGCGAAAGTGCGCCAATTTTCATATCCTCCTCACTTCGCGCTTGGCAGACTCCGCCTACACAGCCAAACACCCTTTGGGTACATTGGACAAAAAAGAGGCACGTTCCCTGTTCGAAAAGCACTACCCACTTTTGCAAGAAACAGAAATACCTTTGTTCGAAAACATCTACGAAGCAGTAGGGGGCAATACGCTTGTGCTGGAACTCATGGCTAAAAACCTAACCAACTTCAACAACCAACTCAAAAAACGCTACACCCTCCAAGAACTAAAAAACGACCTCCAAAAAGGACTCACGCGCCTAAGCCAAAGCAAACCCATCAACACCAGCTACCAAGCCAAAGGCACAGGCATACGCCACGAAACTCCCGAAGCCATCATATTGGCTATGTACGACCTCGCCTCCCTCACCGAAGCCGAAACAGCCTTGCTCTCGGTGCTGTCTGTCTTGCCTGCCGAAAACATAGCCTTTAAAACATTGGAAAGAATGAATCCAACATTAACAAACCTATCACAACCCGCTACCCCTCTTGACGAAACCCTCCTTGCCCTTGCCCAAAAAGGCTGGATAGAACAAAACGAAACCGCCTTCAAAATAAGCCCCGTAGTGCAAGACATCACACGCCACAAAAACGAACACCGCCTTTTGATAGACTGTGAGGAAATGACAGATTTCTTGCTAAACAATCTACACCCAGAAAACAACGAAAACTATCACCAAGAAAACTACAAACATACCACGCTTTACGCCTACTATGCCGAAAGTATCGTACATTACTTGCCAACACACATCGATATTGATGTTTTGTTAGAAAGAATAGGCGCATTCCATGTAACCATAGGCAATTTGACAAAAGCCCTCGATTTTTACGAAAAGCAACACCAAACAATTAAAAAATTAGCAAGCCAAAACCCACATAATCCCTACTTCAAAAACGATTTGGCTATATCTTACCAATATTTAGGCAACATGCAGGCAAGCATAGGGAATTTGCAAGAGGCATGGCGTTTTTTTGAAACCTATAATCAATTAATGAAAGAACTGCATGATACCTTTCCTTCCAATGTGGACTATAAAAACAATTTGGCTGTATCTTACCAAAGATTAGGCGACACGCAGGCAAGTGTAGGGAATTTGCAAGAGGCATGGCGTTTTTTTGAAACCTATAACCAATTAATGAAAGAACTGCATGATGCCTTTCCTTCCAATGTGGACTATAAAAACCATTTGGCTATATCTTACCAAAGATTAGGCGACACGCAGGCAAGTATAGGAAATTGGCAAGAGGCATGGCGTTTTTTTGAAACCTCTAACCAATTAGCAAAAGAACTGCATGATACCTTTCCTTCCAATGTGGACTATAAAAACGGATTGACTATATCTTACGCCAAATTAGGCTCGATACATATACAGTTAGACAAGGTTACAGAGGCAAAAGACAACTTTGTTTTGTGTCATAGCCTAAGCCTTGCCTTGTATCAGGCTTTCTCAACCAATATTAACTTTGTTTCTAATTATGCAGAAAGTTTAGCAGTGCTGAACGCTGTAGAGGCACTACTCGGCAATACTACCCACTACACAGACCTCTCAAAAGCACAAGCACTCTTCGAAGACTTATACACCCAAAGCACTGCCATAGATTTCTTAAAAAAAGCAGACCTCATCAAACAACTACAACATACCCCATCAGCACTAAAAACATTCATCATAGAAATTTCTAAATTTTAACGTGAATTCGGAATTAGATTTAGAGCTAAAATATTGTAAATCAATTTTTTAAACAAAGGATAATCCACGTTTAACCCTTAGGGTGGAGGGCATACATGGTAGATTGCACAAATTTGTGTAAATGCCCTCCACCCTAAGGGTTGAACG